>JAZOOC010000214.1:0-7115 GCA_045654825.1 Clostridia bacterium
AACAGACTTTGATAAAATCAGCGATTATGCGAAAAATTCCGTTCTTATGCTTACAAATATGAAGATTATTTCAGGTAAAGGTAACGGTATATTTGACGGCGGTGCAAATGCTACAAGAGCAGAAGCCTGCGTTATGATTAATAATTTACTGGAGGGAATGAAATGAAAAGAATAATCAGAATACTTCTTTTAAGCGTACTGCTTTTAAGTTTTGTTCCCGCTTCAATAAGCGTATATGCGGAAACAGCTTCTGAATATACAGATGCGTACAGACTCGTTAATGCTTTAAATATCTTGAAGCCTGCAGATGAAAGTGAAGAATTCAACGGTAATATGATAGTTTTAAGAAAAGAATTTATTTCTGCCGTTATGAATGCTTACGGACCTTCCAGGGTTTCTACAAACGGAATTTCTTTAAGCTTTAAAGATGTTGATATAAACGACAAATATTATAACGATATTGCATCTGCCGTTTCTATGGATATTATGCACGGATGTTCGGCGGATTCCTTTGCACCCGATCAGCCTATAACCATACTTCAGGCTTCTAAAGTTCTGGTTCACGCTCTCGGGTATGATATTCAGGCTTACTACAAGGGCGGATATCCTTTCGGCTATTCTTTGGTTGCAAAGGAGCTCGGTCTCACAAATGGTTTTTCTGAATATAACTTTGACGATTATTTAACCATAAATAATTTTGCCAAGCTTCTTATAAACTTCCTTAAATGCTATCCTTACGAAGCTAATGGTATTGAAAATGAGGACTTTTTATATAAAAGAAGCTATTATACCTTCGCTGAAACACATCTTAAGCTGAAATATGCTACCGGTGTGGTTATGGGTAATTACGAAACAATGCTCGCTGATCATCCTGACCTTTCAGAAGGAGAAATTTTTATCAATGGCACTGTATACAACTATGATGGTGTAACAGAAGACTTAATCGGCAGATGTGTAAACTATTTTTACAGTGTTGATGACCTTACCAAAAATGATATTGCTGCTATAACAATAAGAGATGAATATTATAAAGAATTTTCAATATCTTCGGATGAAATAATAAACGCAGATGCAAACGGTATCAGCTACGAGGAGACCGATTTCGTTAAAAGCATTTCTTTAACAGGAAAGCTCAAGTATGTATATAACGGTAAAATGGTTCTTTCCTTCGATTTTAATACTGTAAAATCCGCAGATGCTTGCTTTATAAACTTTGTAAACAACAATTCCGATGCAGGCTACGATATTGTATTTATAAATAATTATGATACAATCGTGGTTGAAGGCTTCAGTGTTGAATCAGGAGTTATTACTGATAAGCAGACATCTTTTAACGGAGCTGTTTCGGGCGACCTTTCCGGTGTTAAGACTCTCGTTCTTGATAAAGACAAGGATGTTGTAGTATTTAATAAAAACAAAGAGCTTGTTCCTCAGGAAAGTATTAAATCAAATAATGTTATTTCGTATTATGAAAACGATACTGTAATTAAAATTTTCCTTTCAGATGCAAAAAAAGAATTTACAGCATCAGGAGTTGAAGATGATTGCATCATAGCAGACGGCGAGCTTGTTCCGCTTGCATCTTCAGTTAATACAGCAAATATCAAATACGGTAAATTATATACAGGCTCTCTCGATGTGTTCGGAAGAATTGTATATCTTAAGGAAGGCGCTTCCGAGGATTACCAGATAGCATATCTGATTTCGGCTAAAGCGGCACAGAGCGAATTTGATGAGTCTTACTATAAGTTTTTTACCGAACAGGGCGTTTTTGAAACACTTGTTCCTGCAAAGGTATTCCTTGTAAACGGGACACAGCAATCCCGTTATGCACTTCCTCTTGCTTTATTCACAGATGTACCCCAGCAGGATGGTTCAACTGTTTTTGAATTTACAAGACAGCTTGTTAAATTTAAGAAAACAAACGACGGTTTATTAAAAGAAATCATTACCGCAGATACAACAATCGGTACTGACGGAAGCGATTTCTTTAAGGGAAAAACATTGGAAAACAAAGCTCTTGACAGATTCGGTACATATGTTACCTGGGCAGGTGTTGTCAATGCGGATGCTTCAACTCTTGTGTTCAGAGTTCCTTCAGACAAAACAGCAACAGATGAATCTTTATTTGAAATAGTTCCTGTTTCAAGACTTGGTATACAAAGCTATAACCTCGATTGCTATTATACAGATATTGATTCCCAGATGGCAGATATTCTTGTTATAAAAAACAATCTTGATGTTATTACTTTTGATAGTAATGCAGGTGTTGTATTAAGTAAATCGCAGATTGTAGACAGTGATAAAGTACCCGCTTATAAGTTTAATCTTCTTGTAAATAATGCTGAAGTAAGTGTTATTGTTAAGTCCGAGCTTAATTCTGTTGCTTCGGCGATAGATAAAGGCGATGTTATAAGATATGCTGTAAATGAAGCAGGGCTTGTAGCAGATATTAAGCATATATACGATTCTTCAGCTAAATCCTATCTGCTTAACGATAACCCCTCACACGGATTTATTTCTTCCGAAAGAGAAGGG
Source organism: Clostridia bacterium (assembly GCA_045654825.1). Taxonomy (GTDB): domain Bacteria; phylum Bacillota; class Clostridia; order UMGS1840; family HGM11507; genus JAZQFU01. Next base: position 2,539 of record JAZOOC010000214.1, read on the forward strand.
TATGGCAGACTTGTTAAAGTATCGGATGATTTTGCCCGTATCACATTCAATGAGTTTGATAAGGTATACACTCCGCTCGAAACCTATTCTCTCGACAGCTATAATCTTTCAAATGCAAAGATAACAGTTGTAAGAGAGCTTGCAAACGGCACAAGAATTATCAAAGCGGGAACACCCGCAGATGTTCTTTCGGGCGATATGGCTGTAATAGTAACAAGATCTAATATTTTCAAAGCATTTGTTGTAATCAAACGATAATCAAAGGAGAAAAGATTTATGAAAAGAGCATTAAGAATAATATCAGTTGTCTTATGTGTTTTTATGCTTGCTTCAACAGTTTGTTCTGCTGAATTTTTCAGCTATGACGGACTCAATGAATCTTCTGCCGTTGAAGTATCAAATATTGTTTTTACAGACAGTGTAAGCGGTGCGAAATTAACATCTCTTACTCCTAACACTACCGTAAAAGCTTCTGTAACAGTGAAAAAATCAAATGACTCATATACAAATGTTTCTTTGGTTTTAAGCTTGTTTTGCGGTAATGAATTTGTAAGCTCAACAACTCAATATCTTGATATTTCAAACGGTGCAGAGCTTCCCCTTACCAATACTATATCTATTCCTGAACTTTCAGGGCTATCATTATATGCGTATATATGGGACGGCGTTAATACAGCTGTCCCTCTCGCATCTTCCGCTCTCTTCGGTTCGGATAATATAGATGTGGAAGCAATTCTTGTTGACGGCGAGGCGATAAGCGGTTTTGATATGAACAAGACCGAATATACAATACCTCTTGATTCGGCCTGCAACGAATATCCCGTTGTTGCATTAAGAACTGCGGATTTATCTGCGAAGGTAGATATCAAAGAGCTTTATTCGTTTACTTCAAGTGTTAAGCAGATAGTTGCAAAGGTTACCTCTGCAAACGGTTCGGCTCAAAGAGTATATACACTTACATTTGAAAGAGAAAATCCTGAAGTTACGGATATATCTGTTAACGCAAAAACAAATACATTTGTAAAATCTGTTGTTACTCAGCCTTCATGGAATACAAATCCTCCTTCAGCGGCTCCCGTTAACAACGGAACAACAAACTATACAGCTTCAAGACTTCCTTCGGCTTCTTCGAAGCTTTATTCGGATTTGAATGATTATTATATAAGCATTGCTCCTCAGCTTGTTGGGGCAGACCTTCTTTCGTTTCCTTCAACTTTAAAATCCGATACAACTGCAAATTCTTCATCAAACAATGCACTTGTAAGCTTCAGGCTCAATCATTCTGCAGATGTTTATGTTGCAACATTTTCAGATTCCACTCCTCAGTTTGAAGAGCTTGATTTCGAGGATGAGGGTGTTTTAGCATACAGAATTACTCCTGACACCTCCTCATATAAATACAATGCTATAAATTTCTTTAAGAAATCCTATACGGTAAATAAGGGAGAAACTGTCACAGTTGAACTTCCTTATACTTCAAGCTCGGCTATGTATTCGGTTATAGTTAAGTTTTCAGACGGCGAACCGAGAATATCCGATGCGTACTACACCTTGAAAACAGGTGCGAAAACCAATGTTGAAATAAATAAATATTATGATCCTGTTACCGCTTACGGAGCACCTTCCAATATATCAAGCTGTTTGTTTAAAACAAAATGCTTCAGCGATAATCAGTATCATACATTATATATGATGCCTGAAGATGCACAGGGGGCGGATGCACTTGTTCTTCCTATGTATACAGGCAGTAAGAATATTCAGAGTATAAGCTTTAAATTAAACAGAACAGCATCGGTTTATTTCTGCTGGAGAGATGTTTCAGGCGACCTTACCATAGATAAAATGACTTCTCTCGGAAATGAAGGCTATACAAGATATTCAAGCAAGGTTCAATACAGAGTGTTAAGCCAGTCGGGACTTCATAATTTCCCCGCATCGGGCGGTATATTTAAAAAAGATTTCTATCTTAAACCGGGCGAAACAAAGGAAATCGTATTCGACGGTATTCCAACCTCGACAAGCGGAATAGGATATATATATGTAACCGATATTTCCTACGATTATTATAATTCAGACGGATATATAAATATCGAGCCTGATTCAAGCTTTTATTTCGAAGCGGAGGACTCCCGTGCACAAATTAACAGTCCTTTCGCAAAAACAACAAAAGCTTCTCAATCGGCAGTATATGTTTCCACTTCGGCAGGAACAAATACAAACGGTACTCCCGTATATGACGATACCAAAGCACTTATTTACCCGATATCTGTTGAGGAAAGCGGTAAATATTATATATGGATGAAGATATATGCACAGGATACAGGTGCAGACTCATTCTTTATGAGCTTTGATAACGAAACTCCGATTATGGTAACTCCCGCATACAAGACTGAATGGCAATGGATGATTGTAAAAGCACAGTATCTTACAAGAGGTACTCACACTCTTAAATTCTATCATCGTGAGACCAATATTGCGTTCGATAAACTCGCAATAACAAAACAGTCAAACTATACTCCCGAAAACTTCAGCTGGGGAGAACAAGTCTATAATCCGGGCAATGTAACTCCTCCTGCAAATACTCATCCGAGAGTATTATTTACCAAAGATGATATTCCTGCCATAAAAGCAAATCTTACTCATCCTCAGAATCAGGCGGTTTATGAAAAGCTTCTTTTGGATGCAGGCTATAATACAAACGGATATTTTTCAGGCTATGAAGGTATGACAGGTGCCAATGCGGATATGGCAACTGTTTCCGCCGCAAGTGACTGTGCTTTCCTTTATGCAGTAAACGGCGACAAAATGGCAGGGGAAAAGGCAGTAAGAATTTTTACAAATCTCGTTGATACTTTAACAACGGTAGGCGGAAATGTTACTTATATTTCAAGAAGTATCGGTCATTCTCTCTTTAACTGTGCATTGGTTTACGACTGGTGTTATGACCTGATTGACAGTGAAACCAAAGAAAAATTCATCGGACTTTTCTACATAATGGCTTCACAGCTTGAAACAGGATGGCCTCCTACGAAACAGAAAACTATTCATGGACATGGTCTTGAAGGAGAGCTTTTAAAAGATTATCTTGCCTGCGGTATTGCGGTTTATGATGAAGAACCCGCAATTTATAATAATGTTGCAGGAAGAATTATAAATGAGATTGTTCCTGTAAAAGATTATTACAGTCAGTCTATGCAGCTTTTTGAAGGTGCTACCTACGGACCTTACAGAGAATTTTTTACCATGATGAGTGCTTATTTGTTCAAAGCAATAGGCTATGGCGAGGTTTATGAGCCTATTTCGTACCAGCTATACAGCTTATTCTACAACAGAAAGCCTGACGGAAGATTTATTTCTTCGGGAGATGATGCAAACGAAGACCTTTGGGGATATACCGACGGCTTCAACAGTTGCTTATTCCTTGCAGGAAACTTCTATAAAGATTCTTATCTTAAGAGAGAATATGCAAGAAGCGGTCATATGGGTAATACAACCATAAACGATTCAGGTATGGTTACTCCGCTTATTCATCTTATAACAAATGATGTTTCGGTTGATTTCAATAAATCCTTCAAGGAATTGCCTTTAACAGCATTCTATAACTATCCTTCGGGTGTTATGTCTGCAAGAACAGGCTGGGAGGAAGGTAAAAATACAGATGTTCTTCATGTTCAGATGAATATTCTTGAACAATTCTACGGCGGACACCAGCATCTTGATTCAGGTCATTTTGATATATACTACAAGGGTACACTTGCACTCGATACAGGTATATATGAAAGTAATTCCTGGAAGGATGCAAACGGTACGACTGTGACTGATCTTGCATACGGAAGCGCTCACGACTTCGGATATCATAAACGAACCATTGCTCACAACTCAATGCTCGTTTATAATCCCAATGAAAGTCAGTCAAATTCATACTATACAAACAATGACGGCGGTCAGGCAGACCAGAATAAAGACGGCGTTGTAAGATCCGCAGAAAACTTAACTGACGGAACAACCGATTTCGGTTATGTTGTAAGCTATGATTTCGGAGAAGATTTATATGCTCCCGAATACAGCTATCTTAAAGGTAATCTGAAAAAAGGTTATGGTTCTAAAGTTACAGACTATACAAGAACCTTTATGTTCCTTAATTTTAAAGATGAGGATTATCCCGGTGCATTAATTGTTTATGATAATGTAACAGGTGCAAAAACATCTTCATGGAGCAGTTATTCCACATTTAAAAAGAGCTGGCTTCTTCATTCTATGGAAGAACCAACTGTTTCGGGAACAACTACAACCGTAACCGCAACAACATTACCCGGAAACAACGGCAGACTTATAAATAATACCTTGCTACCTTCCAATCCGATTATTTCAAAAGTCGGCGGAAAAGGCAATGAATTTAATGTAAACGGAACAAACTTTACTGCAGTTCCAAAGTCTGATTATAATGAATACGGTGTATGGAGAGTTGAAATTTCTCCTACTCCTGCATCTACAACTCTTGGAACGAACAGATACAATGCCAATGAGGAATTTTTAAATGTTATGCAGATGAGTGAAAATTCTTCGGATATAACTCC
>JAZOOC010000215.1:0-1707 GCA_045654825.1 Clostridia bacterium
CCTGCGGCTATCCCCATAAACACAGCAATTTGAGCCGTTGTTCCTATGTTTGAATATATAGACGCTATGAGTATTATGTATATACAGACAATGTTTTTAAAAGCTATATTAAAGGGAAGAGATAAGTTTCCTATTCCTGCGATAATAACACATATAACAGCAAGCGGAGCGGTAAGCTCTTCGTATGTAAAATATCTCTTTGCGGAATTGTCTTCAATAAACCATAAAAAATTATTTGTTATATAAAAAAACACAGTAGATATAAAAGATTCAAATACAACAAGCAATATATCAAATATTACATACTCTGTGAAGATTATAAAAATAAGACCGAAAATGAAAGTCGAGAAGAAAAGAATAAAGGGTGCAGTTTTTTCTTTTTTTAAATTTGGAAAGCTCAATCTTAAAAAAGTCTGCATTACCGATGAAAAACTTATAATAAGAATATATTTGTATTTGTTTATTTTGTTGTTTGATATAATTCCTAAAATACCTGCGGCTAAAACGAAGGGGTTATTTCCCGTCGAAAGTAAAAAACTGTTTGAAAAGGGTGAAATTCCGTTTGTTATTACAAGTCTTGAAATAAGAAATGAAAAAATAGAGGTTATAACTATTGGTTTTGATTTCATTATAAACGAAATCACTTTGGCTTTTTTTGATGTTTCACTAATAAGCTGGTTCATAAAAATTTCCTTTCCTGTCTTTTGTATTACTACACTAATTATAATATATACGGGGAAAGAAAAATGTCGCAGTCTGTAGCTGAAATATTAAAATTTTTCGACGAAAAAACTGCATCTTAAGATGCAGTCTTGTTGTAAATATAATCTGTTAAAATAGTAAGGATTAAGCTTAACGGAAATAAGCAAAAACCTGTTTCGAGCAGTTTTCTTGCAATAAACAGCTCTTCGTAATATGTGTATTTGTCTAATAAAATAAGTCCGCATATAATTAAAATTGCGGCAACAGTTATGATGAATTTGAAAACTTTTTGACTAAATTTGTTTATTTTCGAAAAAGATGTCATTAGTTGTCACCCCGTATAGAATTTTAACATATTTTGTTTAAAAATTCTATCGGTAATATATGGCTGATTAATTTTTCAAACTGTCATAAGATATCTTTTTTGATAATCCGCATTTGTCGCATATAATATATAGACTTTTCTCATTATATGCAGTTGAAACAGAAGAATTGCAGTTGCATACAAAATATTTATCCGGATTTTTTCCAATATCTTCAATTAATGCCGCAACCTTGTCAAGAGTATTTATATCGGGTGTATCATAGCTAACTTCTTCTTCGAGTTCATTTGTAATATACTCTTTTAGAGCTTCTTCAAGCTTATCGCCTTTACCGATAATAAAAGAAGTTGCCTCGTAATAAGTACAGGGAAATGAAAAAGATTCAGAGGACCAGAACTGATTGCTCGGAATAACAAAAGAATGATTTTCATTACATACAGGGCATATCATATCAGTTTTTATGGATTTGTTTGAATTTTTAACTAATTTGATTTGAGAGTGACCGCATCCGCATTCGCAGATTTTTGTTCTGTTTCCCGAAAATGAAAAAATGTTTATATGAAAAATATTGATATTTTCACATGCGGGACACATATAAGCTATTTTTGTTTCGTTTACCATTTTAATACCTCGTTATTTAATCAGGATTGATTATATAATAAAAATACAATTTTTGCAAATA
>JAZOOC010000216.1:0-1930 GCA_045654825.1 Clostridia bacterium
TTATCTGCACTTGCAGGGCCGTTAACCAATATTCTTATTGCTCTTATTTCTGCAATAATTCTGGAAGTATACCCGGAAAGCGTAAATTCGGGTAAAGCTGTATTTTATATCCTTTTGTATATAAAACAGTTTTTGTATTATTTATTAAGTGTTAATGTAATGCTTGCGATATTTAATCTTATACCCATACCACCTCTTGACGGTTCAAAAATATTTTTTTCTGTTTTTCCCGAAAGAACATACTATAGAATTTTATCATTCGACAGATATATGCTTATAATACTTTTAATTCTCGTTTATTCGGGTGGTCTTGACAGAATAATTAATACCGGCGCAGGAAATCTTTTAAATATTATAACAATGCTTGCCGATAAAATAGTATTTATAAGTTAGCTATCTGCTGACAGAGGAGAATTTATTGAAACAAGTAGCTTTCAAAACAGGTGAATTTGACGGTCCGTTGGACTTGCTTTTATACCTTATTAAAACAAACAAAATGAATATATATGATATTCCTATAGTTGAGATAACATCTCAGTATATAGAGTATGTTAACAAGTTGCAGGAAATGGACCTCAATTTTGCAGGCGAATTTATAATAATGGCATCAGAATTGCTTCTTATAAAATCGAGAATGCTTCTTCCTGTGGAAAAAGATGATGACGGTGAAGCTATCGACCCTCGTACAGAACTTGTTGAAAAACTTCTTGAATATCAGAAATATAAGGAACTTTCTGACTTTTTAAAAGAAAGAGAGGATATCGGAAGATTTTCCTATGTAAAACCAAGAGAAAAAATTAAGGGTATTACAATTGATAATGACGATATTGAAGTTACTTGTGAAGACCTTTTATTTGCTCTTGAAGATATTTTCGCACGCATTGAACGAACTAACCCTCCAAAGAAATCTTCTTTTTCAGGTATAGTTGCAAGAGAGCCGGTAAGAGTTGATGACCGAATGAGAAGAATAGGAGAATATCTTAAAAAATGCGGTGAAAAATCTGAATTTAAAAGTATTTTCATCAACACTTGCGAAACAAAACCGCAGATTGTAGCTACATTTTTAGCTGTTCTTGAATTATTAAAGCTTAATAAAATTAATATTAAGAAAATTAAAGACGAAATTTATGTTTATCCAACAAAAGATTTTGAAGATGCTTTCAATATGTTGAATGAAGAGGCAGATAAATATGACTAAAGCGGAAAAGACTGAGTTTTTCAATGCTGCAGAAGCCTTGCTTTTTGTATCCGGCGAGCCTGTAAGTATACCGAGATTTTCAGAAATTATGGAAATTTCTGAATCACAGATTGAAAAGCTTATGACTGAAATGATAAATGAATATAATTATCAAAGACGCGGTATGAAGCTTATAAGACTTGAAAATGCCTATCAGCTTGTAACCAGAAGCGAATATTTTGATTATGTTGTTAAAATGGTAACTTCTGGGCAGAGAAAGGTGTTATCACCGTCTGTTCTTGAAGTATTGTCTGTTGTTGCTTATAATCAGCCGGTAACAAAAGCTGCAATTGAGCATGTAAGGGGTGTTGATTCATCCTATTCTATAAGTAAACTTTTAGAGAGAAACCTTATAGAACAAAGAGGAAGACTTGATATGCCCGGAAGACCATTGCTTTATGGTACAACCGATGAATTTTTAAGATGCTTCGGACTTGAGTCGATTAATGATTTGCCTAAACTTTCAGATAACGGTGAAACGGTTATTAATATGCTAAAAGATGATAATATCACCTTTGAAGAAATCGGAAGTGATGAAGAGTGATTATATTAAGTATCATACTGATATTGCTTTTTTCGCTCGGAGCAATAGTGTTTCTTACTGATTTAAAAATCGAAACAAGTTTTATAAGTAATATATTTAAAATAAGAATTTATATCTTTAAAATAAAAATTTTTGATAATAATAAAACC
>JAZOOC010000217.1:0-1837 GCA_045654825.1 Clostridia bacterium
ACTTCTTCACCCATAGCTTTCATAAATGTATATGCCATACCGCCGCCAATGATAAGAGTGTCAACTTTATCAAGAAGGTTGTTAATAACAGAAATTTTAGAAGATACTTTTGAACCGCCAAGTATTGCAACACAAGGTCTTACAGGATTTTCAACGGCATTGCCTAAGAATTCGATTTCTTTTTCAATAAGGAAACCTGCTGCCGCAACATCAAGATATTCTGTTACACCAACATTAGAACAGTGCGCTCTGTGAGCTGTACCGAAAGCATCGTTTACAAACACATCTGCAAGAGAAGCGAGTTCTTTGCTGAATGTTTCGATATTTTTTGTTTCTTCTGCTCTGTAACGAGTGTTCTGTAAAAGAACAACATCTCCGTCTTTCATTTCAGCAACTGCATTTTTAGCATTGTCGCCTACAACATTGTCATCAGCAGCAAACACAACATCTTTACCGAGTTTTTCGGAAAGCTTCTTAGCTACAGGTGCAAGTGAAAGTTCGGGTTTGGGTTCACCCTTGGGTTTACCCATATGTGAACAAAGAATAACTTTTGCATTGTTATCAATAAGATATTTGATAGTAGCAAGAGCGCCGTCTATTCTTGTTTCGTCAGTAATTACTCCTTCTGCATTGATGGGTACATTAAAATCTACTCTTACGAGTACTTTTTTTCCGGATACTTCAATATCCTTAAGTGATTTTTTGTTTAACATCTTTTTCACCTCATAAATGTATTTATTTTAAAAATTTACCTGTATTTTTTAGTGCAGGAAAATCCTGCTGTCTTAATGCTTCGTATACCACAACGGCAACTGAGTTTGAAAGATTAAGACTCCTTGCCTCTTGTTTCATTGGGATTCTTATTGTATCTTCAAGTCTTTTTTGCAACAAGTCTTCGGGAAGCCCTTTGGTTTCCTTTCCAAAAACTATGTAGCAGTCATCAGTATACTTTACATCGCAATATGTTTTATCAGCTTTTGTTGTAGCAAAAAACATTTTCTTATCTTTATTAACAGCAAAAAACTCATTGGAATCTTCATATACTTTTATATCAAGCAAATGCCAGTAATCAAGACCGGCTCTTTTAAGATATCTGTCATCAATGGAAAAACCTAAAGGCTTTACAAGATGCAGGGTTGCACCGGTAGCTGCACAGGTTCTTGCTATATTACCTGTATTCTGCGGAATTTCGGGTTCAATCAATACAACATTAAGACTCATTTCTACCCTCTTTTTATTTTGTTAATATAGGATTCTATTCTCTTTAATGCTTCTTTAATTGTATCAAGAGAATATGCATAGGAAATTCTTACATATCCCTCACCTGATTTTCCGAAAGCATTTCCCGGAATAACTGCAACTTTTTCATTCTCGAGAAGTCCGGTACAAAATTCATCAGAAGTCATACCAAGGGATTTTACACATGGAAAAACATAAAATGCTCCAAGCGGGTCAAAACAGGTCAGGCCTAAGTTATTAAGGCCATTCACAAGAACTCTTCTTCGCATATTATATTCATTCTTCATCATTTCAATATCGTCATCACCATTAATCAAAGCCTCAAGACCTGCATACTGGCTCATAGTAGGAGCGGACATTATTCCATATTGATGAATTTTTATAATTGCACTGATAATTTCTTTTGGTCCCATAAGATAGCCCAGTCTGAATCCCGTCATAGCATAGGCTTTCGAAAAACCGTTTATAACTATAGTTTTTTCTTTCATGCCGTCAAACTCAGCAATAGAACAATGTTTTGAGCCATAAGTAAGTTCAGCATATATTTCATCTGAAATTACCAGAATCTTTTTGTCCTTTAATACTTCTGCTATATCTT
>JAZOOC010000218.1:0-12366 GCA_045654825.1 Clostridia bacterium
CCGAAAACAAACAGCTCACTTGTTGATTAATTATAATTATACAATTTAGCTTCTTCTTATTTGAAGAAGCTATCTGTGACTAAAAGGGGACAATTGAATTTTTAAATAAAGAAGAAAAAAGAAAGAAGAAATAGAAAAGAAGACAAATCAAATTTACGGAGGTAGATTAAATGAAAAAAATCTTTTCTTTGATGCTTGTGTTATCACTTGTATTAACAATTCTGCCTGTAACTTTACCTGCATATGCAGCAGGAACGGGAACAGCGCAGGATCCGTTTATCATAACCAACGCATCAGAATTCAATGCAATCAGAAATAATCCCAAGGCTTATTATGTTCTTAATGCGGATATAGTTCTTGACGATAGCTATGTTCCTTTTGAATTTTCCGGAAGCCTTGTGGGTGCCAATGAGGAAACGCCTTATTCAATTTCCGTTAATATTTCGGGTGTTTCATCATATACCGCACCTCTCGGATTATTTACCGTTATAAATGGTGCAGAGCTTAGAAATCTTGCATTAAAAGGTAAGGTTTCGGGAATTGCATATGTTGGTGGTTTCTTCGGAAGAACTTCCGAAGCTGAAGCAAACAGTGACGGAATATCTGCAGGGGAAAAAAGTGTAAAGCTTGAAAATCTTATAAACTATGCGTCTGTAACAGGAAGCGGCAGTTATGTAGGCGGCATCGCAGGTGCGGTTTCGGATGGAGCTTTGATAAATAAGCTTACAAATTCGGGTGCTGTTAAAGCTAAAAGCTTTGTAGGCGGTGTATTCGCAAGCTTTTATGACGGAACAAATCTTATAAACAACGGATATGTTTACTCATCGGGTGATTATGCCGGTGGTATAGCAGCTGAACAGAAAGGCGAAATCACAAATGCCTATAATAACGGCTTTGTGTCTGCAAATAGCTATTCGGGCGGTATTACAGGTGCAGCAAGCGGTAAAGATATTACATTAATAAATACAGCCAACTATGGTATGGTTGAGGGAAGAGCATCTTCTCTTTTAAATCTGTGCGGTGGTATTTTGGGTGGTATAAAAAGACTTGCCGATGTTAATGCGATTATTAAAAATTCTTTGGATACCGGCTCGGTATCTTCAATGAATTTTATTCATTCTCAGTATTTGAGCTATGATGCAACTAATATAATAACTGTCGAAAATTCTTATTATCTGTCCGATACTGATATAGAACTTGCAGGTGCAAAACCCTTTGAAAGTGATTATATATCTGATATTTTAAAGAAGCTTGACGGTTTCGCAACGGTTTCAGAAAATCAGTATCCCATGGTAAAAGGACTTCCTTTCCTTTCGTATGTTCAGCCTCCGGTTGAAGAAGTAAAGAAAGAAGAAGTTATAAAAGAAAAAACAGAAGCAACAAAAGAAGCAGGACTGCTTTATACTCTTAATGTCATAGACAGCATCGATAATACAGATGTGAATGTAACAAGAGGTGAATTTGCAGACCTTGTTTCCCGTGCGTTTTTATATAATCAGAAATATCTTCAGTCTGCGGCAGAGCCGGCTTTTTCCGATGTTGATACAACATATGGATATTATGACTCGGTTAAGGTTATAACAGACCTTAAAATAATGGGAGCAATAAGCTATAACAGATTTTATCCCGATAAGGAAATAACCTTAAGCGAAGCTGTAACCGCTCTTGTAAGAGCAACAGGATACGAGCTTTATGCAAAGGCAAACGGTGGATATCCCACAGGATACTTATATGAAGCAAAGCTTCGTAATATTTTAAATGGCATAGAAGCTTCTTCAACACAAAATATTACCTTGGAAACAGCAATTAAGCTTGTTTATAATTCGCTTTTTGTTAATCCTGCTGAAATAAACGGAGTAACAGACGACGGTAATGTTCTTACAATTAACGGAAGCGTTAAATATATAAATCAGATTCACGATGTATATGAATACGATGTTGTATTAACTGATAACGGTGCAGTTGATAAAGAAAATATCATATTCGGAACAAATATGGTTGAAATAACCGATTTCAATACAAACGCAACCAAAATAGTTAAAGCAACAGACAGTGCTTTACCTCTTTTTGGTGTAAGAATTAAAGCGTTTGTAAGAGAAGACGGCGTTAATAAAGATGAGCTTATTTATCATGTTGTAAATAAAGATACAAAAATTGAACAGATAGAAGGAAAAAATGTTCTTTCTATGACTGAAAGCCTTATAACCTACGAAAAAAATCCAGAAGAGGGCAAAAGCTACAAGGTTAAATTAAATACAACTGATACTCCGCTTGTATATATAAACGGAAAAAGAAGCAAAAATTATAAAGCAAGCGATTTCAAATCAAAGACCGCTGTTATATTTGCTATAGATAACAACAGCGACGGATATTACGAAAGAATCAATATCTTTGATTATGATTACGATGTAATCGCCGGCACAATAACAGAAAATAACACAATCTATGCTTTAACAGGCAGTGTTTACAATTTTGTTATCAATCCTGAAAAGGTTGCAATTGCATTTGTTTACGGAAGCGAAATTACAAGAGTTTCCGATATAAAAGCAAACGATGTTATTTCGGTAGCAAAATCAACCGTAACAAAAAATGGCGATCCTCTTTATTATATAAATATTTCAAGAGATACAAAAGAGGGTAAAGTAATTACTATTGATACAGAAAATGTATATCTCGAAGATGGTGAATTTGTAATTTCCGAGCTTCTTAAAAATACATATTTCAATTATAAAAATTCCGCAAAATCGGGAGAAACAGTAACTTTATATTTTAACTACGCAGGTGAGGTTTCTTATATTTATAACGGTGTTGCAACCGGAAGAACTTATGGGTTCGTTCTTGATGCAGGACTTATCGGAAACTTTGAGCCTTATGGAATTGTTAAAATGCTCACCGAATCCGGCGAAGTGAAATCCATAAGAGTTGCTGAAAAAGTTAAAAGAGAAGATGTAAGTGTGACAAATCTTTCGTCTTTTGTAGATGAACTTAAAGCATCCAATGATAATCTTATTTCCTATCAGTTAAATGCAGACGGAGAGCTTTTCAATGTTATTTATCCTAAATATCCGACCAATAACGAAGTGGAAAATATAGATAATTTCACATTAAGAAAAGAAATAATTTCAAGCACAAGGTCAACAGGAATCGTACTCGGCGGAATAGGTGTTAACAATACAATCGTGTTCAGAGTTCCTATGGATTACGATAAAAACGGTCTTGATTCCAGAGTAGGTAAGAATTTGTTTGTTAATAAAGAATACTATGATAATGTTAAAATATATGATGTAGAGCAAAACGGTGTTGCAAAAGCTGCATTGGACAGACCTGCAACAAGTTCTACAAGCTTTAACAGCAAGCCTTCGTCGGGATGCCTTTTTGTTAAAACAGTCGGCGGATATCATGAAGATATAGGTCCTATGCAAAAGATATACTTCTATGATAAAGGTGTCGAGAAGTCTGCATTTGTAAATTCAGATGTTAAGCTTCTTGCAAGCACAAATATAACGATAAATTCATTAAGCGAATTAAAACCCGGAGATTATTTCTTCTACGAGCTTGATAATTTTGGGAATGTAAATAAGATTCAGGTTATTTATAAGGCGGACAGCTTCGGCACATCAGCTGACGGTATTATTTATCGCGGTGGTGACGGTACAACTGAAACGAACTTTATGACTATTGTGCTTTTAGAAGGAACTGTTCAGTATAAATCAAATAATTCATTAACATTAAGATTACCCGGAGAAGATTACAAAGTTGAACCATTCAGCTATTCTCCAACTTCACTTGTTATATACAAAATCAATCGTACAAAAGGCACAATATCTTTTATAAGTGATGCAGAAATTGAAGTATCTAACTTTGCAGCAGGAACAACAGGTGACAGAATTTTTACAGTATCAAATAAAAATACTCTCCAGGAGGTAGTGATTTATGAATAAAAGAATAATTTCGGTTATAATTTCAGTGATTTTGATTTTATCTTCATTAAGTATATCTGTCATTGCCTCTGACTACAGCGGGCACTGGTGTGAAGCTATAATAAATGAGCTTATGAATGATAATGTTATCACAGGGGACGGCGCAGGTGTAAGACCGAATGATAATATCAAAAGAAGCGAATTTGTAACAATCATAAACAAAGCCTTTGGTTTTCCAAATGACGGAACGGTTAATTTTCCCGATGTATCTTCGGATAAATGGTATTTCAACCAGTTTCTCATTGCAAAAAGTGCAGGATATCTTACCGGGGACCAGAACGGTAATGCAAATCCTGAAAATAATATTACAAGAGTTGAAGCTTCTGCAATACTTGTAAGAGCATTAAAATTAAATCCTAAAGAAACAGCTAAATTTACCGATGATGCTTTAATTCCCGAATGGGGTAAAGAATATGTTTATACTCTTTATTCCAACGGAATTATAAAGGGTTATCCCGATGGCAGCTTTGGTGCCGCAAATGCTATAACCCGTGCGGAAAGCTTTTCTCTTATCCATTCATCAAAATATAATGGTACATCAAACGATGTAAGTAATGTTGAAAATAATAAAACATCTACCGAAGTTAAAACCACCGGCGGAGGCGGCGGTGGCGGAGGCAGCTGGAACAGCGGCAACTCCGGCAGCGGCAATACCTCCGGTGGAGCTTCTTCAACAGAATTTGAAATTACAAGAAAAATTGAAAATACTCCGGATGATAACGGAAAATATAATGTTTCAGCACTTGTTGATGAAAGCTTAACATGGACTAACTTTTCAGAAAACTATAATATTACTCTTGAAAGAAAAACAGAGAATCAGACTGTTAAATCATTGAATGTTCAGGTAAACGCAAATTCTGCAAACATAAAAGAGCTTGTAAAACAGGTTCTCTCAAATCCCGAAGAAAGAGTGCCTTTCGAGGTGTTTGAAGTAAAGGTAAGCTGTGTTAAGGATTCAGTAACATACCAAGCTGCAGAAACAATAAATATTGTATTCCCGCATATTTCTCAGCCTGAGGTTAAGGTTGTTTCTGAAATTAACGCAGGTGTTGAAAAGCTTTTTATAGTATGGGAAAACGATGCTAATGCTTCCACATACGAATTAAAAGCAGACCTTGATTCAAACGGACTCGCGGTTGTTTCTCATACTCTTGACGGCAATATAAACAAAGCAGAAATTTCTGCAGAGTTATTTAAAAATCTTCCCGAAGATATAGCCTTTACGCTTAATACGGAAAGCTCGGATAAAGCAGTTGCTCTTAATATGCCTGAGCTTACTTCCGTCGCAAAGGTGCCCCTTTATGCCTCGGGTGAGGGAAGTGTTGCCAAACCTTATATTATTAAAACAGCGAGACATTTCCAGAACATCGAAAAAGAATCCAATAGCAATTTCTATGTTGCAGAGGAAATAACACTTGATAAAGAAGATTCTCAATTTCCTTTCACAACAATTGAAAGCTTTGGCGGCTCAATTTCGGGTTATAACGAAGCAACAAATAAAGAAGAAAAGGTTACAATAAATCTTAATTCTGAAGACGGAATGGGGCTTTTTGGCAAAGCTTCAAAAGACGGAGTATCTATAAGAAATCTTAAGATTTCCGGCTCAATTACCGGTACTGCTACATATTGTTCTGCAATTCTCGGCACAGCCGGTTTTGTCACAGAATTTATCAACTGTGAAAATAATGCCACATTTAATGTAACCGGTGTCAAGGTAGGCGCAACCGAACCCTATACAGGCGGTCTTTTTGCTTATACAACTGCTAATGTTACATTTGAAAGTTGTGTTAATACAGGTAATATAACGAGCAACGGTGCTTCTCGTGTCGGCGGGTTGTTAGGTTTTTCCAACGGTGGTGCTGTAACAGCAACTAATTGCGGAAATAAAGCAGTTGTTAAAAACTCCTCCGGTTATGCGGGCGGTATAGGCGGAGAATTCAGAAATTCAGCCATTTCAAAATGCTATAATATCGGAGAGGTTACAGCATATCGTTATGCAGGCGGAATAATTGCAAATAACGGTGTTAACGGAGCAAGAATAAACGAATGCTATAACAGCGGAACTATTAATACAACTGCTGACGACGGTAATGCTTATTCAGGCGGTATTGTATCAAATTTAACTTATACTGCAACCCTTGCCAATTCTTTCAACACGGGAAAAATCGAGTCTGTTTCGGGTAAATGCGGCGGTGTTGTCGGATATATCAACGATATAGCAGATTATATTGTAACAATTTCCGAATGTTATTCTGCTCCTGATGAAATTGGTAATTTCTACGGTGCTGCAGCAGGTGAATATTCAATTTCAAATTGCTATAACCTCGGTGTAAATTCAAACGAGCTAGAAACAGGACTTAAGAATATAACTTCTGATGATTTGAAAACACTTTCAAATTTAAGCGGATTTAAAACAAGTGAATGGCATATTACCGGCAAATATTTATATCCTCAGCTTGTAAACAATCCTTATATTATAACACCCAAAACATTAAAACAGCCCGGGGTAAGTGTAGTTCCTTCCCGTACTTCTTATATTCTTAAAATAGAAAACGGCGATGCAAATACGGAAAAATATACTGTAGGTATTTATAACGACTCTGCATTAACAGATTTAGTTGAGGAATTTGAACTTCCGGGCGGAAGTTATGCTTCAATAGATATTATAAATAAGCTGCCTGCGTACAGCACTTATTATGTTAAAATCGTAGCTGAAGGTGACGATGAAGTATATCTTGATGCTGAATCCGTAACCATAAGCTTTGCAAAAACGCTGTTTACCTTCCTTCCCGTAATCGGAAAAGTGTCGGGTAATGCGGCAGACGAATATACTGTTAACTGGACTGTTAACGAAACAGAGGGACTTTCAAATTATCTGATAACAGTAACAGATAAAGAATCAGGAACTGATATTCTTACAGATGAATCGGTTACTGCAGATAAATTGTCTTATACAATAACAGACTCAGATTTCGTTCCCGGTAAAGAATATACCTTTAAAATCAAAGCTGTAGGAACAAATACGGATGAATCCTCTGATTTTGTATCGAAAGATTTCACAACTCTCTATGCAGAGGGTAACGGCAATGAAACAACACCTTTCGTTATAAGAAACGAAAGACATTTCAAAAATATCCCAACAGGCACAACAGCTTATTTCTGGCTTGCAGAAGATATTTCATTAGACCAGACCTCAACAACAGGTGCATATATTCCTGGTGCAACCTTCAGCGGTAAGCTTATCGGTATGAAGTCCGACTTGTCAGCCGAAGAGATAAGAACCGTAAATATTAATGCAACATACGGTAAAGGTTTATTTACTCAGGTTAATGCTGCTACGGTAAAAAATCTTAAATTCACAGGTAGTTTTACAGTCGAGAATACAACAAATGACTATATCGGTTTAGTAGCCGGAGAATCACAAGGCTCTACAACTATATCGAATTGTCATAATGAAGTTGCTATCGATTCCGGAAATACATATGTTGGTGCTATTATAGGATATTCCAATAACGGTACGGTAACATTTAATAACTGTTCAAACAAAGCTGCTATAACCGGCGGTACATGGACAGGTGGTATCGGCGGCGGTATTAAGAGGTCTATAGTAACAAACTGCAGTAATACAGGTAATATTTCAGGATACAGACATGCTTCGGGTATTGTTGGTGTTTATAATAAAGGAAGCGCAACTGTTTCCAAATCATATAACACAGGGGATATATCAAACCGTGCAGGAAGCGGAGCAAGAAATGCGGGCGGTATAATCGGTTTTGTTGACAGAGGCACGGCTTCTGTAACCGATTGTTATAATACCGGAACCGTTACAAGCAACGATCCCACCTATGCAGGAAAAATTGTCGGTAATGCTGTAGGCACAACAATCACAAATTGCTATGATTCAACATTGAATACAACAGCTATGGCAAACGGTACTGTTACTTATTCAAATTGTTACTACCGTGCAAATGCAACCGGAACTGCATCTAACGGACTTCAGGCGTTATCTGATTCGGATATGCAGATAAAAGATAACTTTGTCGGCTTTGATTTCGCTGATATATGGAACGAGCCTGACGCATCAGCAACATACAAATATCCCACATTAAAATAAAAAGGAAGGTGTTAAAATGAAAAAATATATAATAGTCACATTAATTTTAACCCTTCTTGTATCAGCTTTCGGAGTGATGCCGTCTTTTGCGGCATACTCCGAGGGTGACGGTTCTGCTGTTAATCCTTATGTTATAAAAACTGCAGAGGATTTTATTAATATAAAAAACAATCCCAAGGCTTGTTATCTTCTTGTTAACGATATAACTCTTCCCAAAGATTATACTCCGATTAACTTTATGGGAACCTTATCAGGCAAAGACGGAAAAAATCTCAATTCGATAACCGTTGATATAAAAACAGACGGTCCTGCAGGGCTTTTCCTTTCTTTTACAGGCTCTGGAACAATAGAAAATATCCGTCTGAAGGGAACTGTTACAGGTAAAGGAAATACAGGGGGAATAGCCTCGTCAGCAGGTGCTGTTATTAAAAACTGTATAAATGAAGCTTTTGTAACAGGTACTAATACTGTCGGTGGTATAGTTGCCAGTTCAGGTGCCAATGTGGAAAACTGCATAAATATAGGTAATGTAAAAGGCGATATTTATGTTGGCGGTATTGCCGGTTATTCCTCAACAATAACATTGAATTTATGTCAGAACTATGGAGATATAACTGCATCAACATATGCAGGCGGTATTGTCGGAAGAAGCTACGGCTTTGTAACCTATTCACAGAATACAGGTAATGTAACAGCGGGAACATTTGCAGGCGGTATAATCGGATGTATAAATGGTAACCGTTCATCAAGCTACGTTTATAATGCAGGTGTTGTTACTGCAACATCTTCGGCATCAAATAACGATTGCGGCGGTATTGTTGGGGGTGTGCTTTCGGGCTCAAACCGTCGTATAGATGTTTCTTATGCGTTCAATATGGGTGATGTTATAAGCAAGAAGGGAAATTATAATCCTCTTTATCCCTCATATACTCCATCAGCAACCAATAACTATATTAAGTTCACAGACAGCCTTTATCTTTCCGAAACTCTTATTGACGATGGCAAAGAGGGAACAGAAGCGGTAACAACCCCTGAGGCTGCAAAACATATTTTCGATGCCATTCAGTCACTTATAGATATTTCAAACAACGAAAACAATACAAACTGGATGGACGATATCTTAAGCGAAACAGGTGCAGAGCTTGCTATGTATAACGGTGTAAGAACTGCTCTTTATAAGAAAGACGGAAAAGCATTGATAGCAAGAATGGATCCCAACCAGTCATCTATTGTTCCTTATATTAAAAATTCAACCGTTATGGTTCCCGTTGGTTTTGTGTCCGAGGTCTTCGAAGCAAAAGTTTCCTGGAACGGCGATACCCGTACGGTAGATATAAAAACCCAAGATAAAGAAATGAATTTCTTTATAGGAAGCAACAGAGCAACTGTAAACGGAGAGGAATATAATCTCATTGAGCCTGCTTATATAGAAAGCGGTAGAACCTATGTTCCTGTTCGGGCGGTTTGTGAAATGCTCGGAAAATCAGTGCTCTGGCGAGATGGGCTTATTCTTGTAAGTGAAAAACCCATTTCGCTTTCAGAAGAATATTACAAGAAAGCAAGAGGGATCTGGTTTGTCCCTGCATCTGATTTAACAGTTAAAATGAAAACTGCTCAACCGGGCGATGAAATTATAATTGCAAACGGAACCTATGATAATGTTAAAATGGTTGCGAGTTTCAAAGCAACCGAAGATAAACCTCTTATCATAAGAGCAGAAACACCGGGCGGTGTTGAATTTACGGGTGATTCTCATTTCGTTGTAAGCGGTGAATATATAACCTTAAAAGATTTCTATTTCAACGAGGCAATAGGCCCTGTAGGAACAAGAGTTAATTTTGTAAATGCGAGCCATTGTCGTATGACGGGCTTTTATCTTTACAGATCGGGACACGATACCAACGGTCAGGTTAAGGTTGTAAATATTGGTGCTAATTCAAGATATAACAGAGTAGACCATAATACCTTTGAAAGACCTCAGGGTGTTTGCGTTCATGTTACCGTTGATGCTCTTTGTGCCGAAGAAAGAATGTCCCGATATAACTGGATAGACCATAACTATTTTCTGGATGTAAGAGATTGCGATAAAGAAATTCCCGGCTCTTCATCAAACGGTATGGAGGTTGTTCAGTTAGGTACAGCAGGCTCGGATATGAGACCTTATGAAAATATAGTTGAATATAACCGTTTTGAGGATATAGTAGGTGATATGGGTGAGGGAATATGTCTTAAATCGAACTCCAATATTATCCGTTACAATACTTTTGTAAACAGTTATATGTCCGGTCTTTCAATGAGAGCAAATTTCTACAGTGTTATTCACGGTAATTTCTTCTTCCGTACCAAATACGGAATGAGAATTTACGGAAGCGGACATACCTTTACCAATAACTATACCTATAACGATTACCGTTCCGGTTTCGTAGGGCATGCAGGTATTGCCGAGGGTTATGTTCACGATGGTGAAACCCAAGCGGTAAGTGAATTTCATGCAGAGGGGAATATAACAATTTACCCCAATCACGCGGGTATTATGTTAAGTGATAACTATAATACAGAAGGTGCAACTTTCTGTGGTGCATCCGATCTTACCTTCAAAAACAATACCTTCTATTTAAGAAAGGGAACTGTTTTAAAGGATTATTATGCACAGAGAATAAATTATGAAGGAAATAAGGTTAATTTATCGGGTGCAGCAGTAATGGGCACCGATAATCCCGGATTTGTTGAAACCGATGTACCTCTTGTTTTCGATGGTGAAATTTATCTTCCCGCAGACAGACTCGATTTCGATAAGCAGGGACTTATTTCAGTTGAAGAAGCAGGACCGCCTGACAGATGGTGGGTGCCTCTTATAAAATACGATATGAAATATTTCTTTGATATCGAGCCTGACCATGCACCAACAAAAATAACTCCGAGATTTTCTTCCATAAAAATAAATACAGGTGAAGAATATAACTTAAGAGGCCTCTATATAATGGCGGCTTATGATGATGAATATTTATACCATGATGCTCTTGAAGTGCAGTATGAAAACATCACATATATTCCGCAAAGCGACAATCTTAAGATAAACGACGGTTATTTAACTGCAAAAACATCGGGTAAAGAAAAGCTTAAGCTTACTTATAAAGGTGTTTCGGCATTTGTTGATGTAGAGGTTGTAGGGGAATATAACGACGGAATAAATCTTTTAAAGGATAACTTTACAGCTTCTTCTCTTGATAATTATTCATTGAAAAGTGGTAAAGAATGGACTGTTGATGGCGGAAAACTGATAAGCCCTGCAGCATCTTCAATTATTATAAACAACTCAAAAATTCTTGAGGGAGATTACGAAATTTCATGTGATGTAACTATTGAGGCACCAGAAAACTCAACAAGCATAAATGCAGGTCTTATAGTTGGATATCAGGAAACACCGAATAATATCTACTACAGTGTTCCACTTGTTTCAGACGGAATGACAACCGGCGGAATATATGAAAAAGACGACCATGTTAACTCAAAAAAGAGCGAACAGGCTTTCGGCTTAACCCCGGGAGAAAAGCATAATGTTAAAGTAAGAGTAGTCGGTAAAACTCTTGTTGTTCTTGTAGACGATAAAGTATATGCTTTGTATGAAGACTTTAAATGCGATAAGAGCAATATGGGCTTTATGACAGGCGCATCCAATGTTATGACAGTTGAAAACTTAATTGTTACTCCGATAACTTCTGTTCCCAAAGCAGAGCCTGTCAAGAATCTTAATATGGTTTCCGAACGAATAGATTCAAGAATATGTAATGTAACCTACGATACTATTGATAAGGAAGGGGTTTTCTACAGAATATACAGAAAAGGATTTCCTGTAAACGATACTGCCGTATACGAAAACTTTACTGACCTTCTCATACAAATAGGAAAGGTATATGATTATTCAATCAAGGCATTCGACGGCTACGGAAGAGTAATTGGCGAAGGAAAAACCCAAACGTCTTTCGAAACAGACGGACTTGATGAATTCTTCTCAATTATTGATCCTGAATCGAAAACGGGACCCGAAGACAATCCTTATGTTGCTGGTATCAGAGCAAGATCAAGAGGTTATCGTAGTGGTGTTGCTGTATTGGGCGACAGAACAGCTTGGGTTGCTGCGGAAGTACCTGAAAGATTTATTGACTGTGGTATTGTATCTTTATCCAACAACTATAGAAAGCATGCAGAATTTTCTAAAGGAAATGACGATTTCTACAGATTTAAGATAAATCGTTCTGCAACTGTTTATGT
>JAZOOC010000219.1:0-2586 GCA_045654825.1 Clostridia bacterium
AAGGACGGCAGACTTCTTATTTATAAAGCTATTTCTTTGATTAAGCTGAAAAGATATGAGGAAGCAACCAAAATAATTAATAAGGATTTTGTTCTTGCGGATATAAAAGAGGGAGAGGTTTCCGTATCGCATATATGGAAAGAATTATACAGCAAAATTGTTGCAGAAAAATATAACATATCTGATGCATCAAAAATTGAAAGACTACAGGAAACGGAGTATCCGCTTCCCGAACATTTAGATTTCAGAATGGAGTGATTTTATGTCAAAATATGTTAAAGTAAGTTCTATAAGTATATCTCCTTGTGAATTAATTAAAAAACCCGACAATCAGACGATTGCGGAATATGTTATTTCTCATCTTGAAGAGAATATTTCCCAGGTATTGCCTGATAAACCGGATTTAATAGTGTTACCGGAGGTTTGCGACAGACCGGTCGGGATAAAATCTATAGAAGAAAGATTTTCCTATTATAAAGAAAGAGGTAATGCAGTTCTGAAGTTTCTTCAGAAAACAGCTAAAGAAAATAATTGCTATATTACCTATCCGGCACAGATATACCTGGAGGACGGCACTTTAAGAAATGTTATAACTATGGTAGACCGAAAAGGAGAAATAACAGGCACTTATCATAAGAATTATCCTACCATATCAGAAAATGAAAACGTCCTGATAAGAAGTGGAAAAACTGCCGAGATTTTTGAATGTGATTTTGGCAGAGTCGCTGCGGCAATATGTTTTGACCTTAATTTTGATGAATATAGATTAAGAGTAAAAAAAGAGAAGCCGGATATGATAGTTTTCTGTTCTAATTTCCATGGAGGAATTTTGCAGAATTTCTTTGCATATGATACACGAAGCTATCTGGTTTCAGCAATAGGCTTTTCACATATTCAGGGTAGCATAGTTTCGCCTGTGGGAGAAACCATAAGACATTCTACAACATATTGTAACTATATAACTGAAGTGCTTAATATGGATTACGCAGTTTGTCACCTTGATTATAATATCGATATATTACCCAAAATAAAAGAAAAATATGGTTCCGATGTAAAAATATATGATCCGGGGAATTTGGGTTCGGTTCTTATATCCTCGGAATCAGATAAATTTACTGCAATGGATATAGTAAATGAGTTTAATATTGAGTTATTGGATGATTATTTAATGCGTTCAGTAATGACAAGAAACAAACATTTGGAGGATTAAAATGCAACGAGTTCTTTTTTTTGGTGATTCAATAACAGATGCAAGACGTTCGAGGGAAGAAGAAGATTGGACAGGAAGAGGATATGTATCATTAATCGCTGCAAAATTTGGTGCAGACTGTCCGGGAAAATATGAATTCATAAACAGGGGAATAGGCGGAGACCGATGTGTTGATCTTCTGTCCAGAATAAAAATAGATTGTATTAATCTTAAACCGGATTATATTACTATTTTTGCAGGTGTTAATGATGTGTTGCACGAAGCGGCACACAAAAATGGGGTTTCTGCTGAAAAATCCTATCAGATTTTCAAACTGATTGTAGATGAAATTAAAGATGTACTTCCGGATTCAAAAATAATAATGATATCACCTTATGTTTTTTACGGATGCGATACCATGTATGCCTGGGAATTTATTAAAGATGGTGTAAAAGAATCTGCGGCAATAATAAAAAGAATTGCAGATGAATACAAACTTCCGGTAATTGATATGCAATCAGTTTTTGATGAAACAGTAAAAAACTCTTTAGTTGAGTACTATATAAAAGACGGTGTTCATCCCACACTTGCCGGTCATGAAATAATATCGCGTGAATGGATAAAAGTGTTCAGGGATTTGAATTAACAGGAGGAAAAGAAATGAAAAAAGCAGTAATAGGCATAATTGGATGCGGTAATATTGCAAGAGACTGGCATCTTAGAACTACGTTTTCTAACCCGAGAATTAAAGTGAAATGGTGCTGCGATCTGTTGGACGAAAATTTAAAATATGTTGAGGATAATTATAATCCTGATTTTACGACTAAAAATTATATGGACATTTTAAACGACGATGAAGTTCAGGGCGTTTTGCTGCTTACTGTTCATAATGTGAGAAAGGAACTCATAAAGGCAGCTGCAGAAGCAGGAAAACATATTTTTGTTGAAAAGCCGATGAGTTTAACTCCAAAAGAATCATACGATATTATGAAAATAGTAAACGACAATAAGATAAAACTTGTTGTTGGTTTTAACAGGCGTTGTGCTCCGATAGTTAAGGATGCGAAAAAAATACTTGAAGAACAGAGAAAAAACCCTAAAGATGCTCCCTGGCGATATAAGAGATACGGCGAAATCGTAAAACTCAGAGAAGAAGAAGCAACAATGGTGCTGATGAGAATAAACGACGATAGTGCTTCTTTTAAAAAATATGCTTTTGATGAATTTGTAGGTCAGGGAACCATAATAGGAGAGTTGTGCCACTTCTTTGATTTGGCTTGCTATATAATAGGAAAAGAGCCTATAAAAATATATGCTGAAGGTTGGTCAAGAACAAATGCTTCTGTAACAATTCTGTTTGAAGATCAATCTATCTGTACTATATTCGACGCCTCAAA
>JAZOOC010000220.1:0-5500 GCA_045654825.1 Clostridia bacterium
AGAGAAGATATGAAAAAAAGATTGATTTTACTTATTGTCTTTGCATTGATACTTGCTCTGATTCCGACGGTTTCATACGCACAGCAAGGATACAATCCCGATAAAATCATTGTTTCTGATTTTGCATACAGTATGAATTCACTATCTGCAGGAAATCTTAATATAACCTGTAAGATAAAAATTCTTGACAAAGAAGCTTTATCTCAGGAATATGCATTTATATCGGTTGTGAAATCGGATGGGAAAATAGTATCGCGAGATATGAAGTCTGGCACGCTTACAAAGGGAGAAGTAAAGCCGTTGTCAAACACGATTATAATTCCGCAGAGTGAAGATTATTCAAAAATCAAAGTTGAAACTTTTTTCTGGGATTCACTAAAAAGCGGTAAAGTAATTGCTCCGATGGCAGTATATGCGTCTTCAGACAATACTTTGAAAGCTATATATGTAAACGGAGAAAAGCTTGAAGAGTTCAGCCCGGATAAAACAACAATTGAGTTTAAATTGCCTGTTTCTACAATTAAACTTCCATTGATTGAAGCAATTCCTTCTGATAACTCAGCAACTGTTTCAATATCTCAGATAACCGATTTTCCAAGTGATGTTGAAATTACCGTAACACCTTTATACGGAGCATCAAAAACATACATTCTTAAATTGAGTATAGAGGATGGTAGTATTACTGATGCTTATATGAAAAAAAAGGGCGGAACAAGCAAAGCCTTAACCACATCAAAGCTTGTTAAACCGAATTATTCAGGTAAAAAACCGGGAGATGAAGGGTTTAACTGGGACGAGGATTTCCCGACAGAAAAAACTTTGGTATATACAGACAGAACAATGTATTATACCGAATGGCCCGAATTTCTTGACGATGCTGTAGCAGTACAGACCTCTTTGCAGGTTATAAGATATGATGAAGATTTTAAAAATCCTGTTTACGGAAATGAAAAAATGGGTGGTTTTAAACTTAATCGTTCAGCTGATATCTATCTTTATACAACTCCTGCATTGCCTGCCTGGGCAGAAGCAGACGGATACACTTTAGCAAACGAAGCTAAAGTTAAAATGTATTATGCAAATCAGGGAGACAAAAATCCCTTAACTCATACTTGCTACAAACGAACAGTAATAGTTCCCGAAGGGGAAACCCGTGAGGTAAGAATCGGCGGTGCAACCTCTTCTGCCGGCGGAGCGGTTAACGATTTCTATATCCTCGTTGATTTTATTTCTCCCACATCAATAGGAGGAATAACAAATCTTACGGTTTCAGGAATTGATGATTTTGTATTCGATGAAAATAAAGACGAATATAATATCATACTTGCTGAAGGAACTGTTTCACAACCTGAAATATTCTATGACGTTATAGGTGCGGGCGCAACTGTATCCGAATCAGTTGAAGGAAACATTCCCGGCAAGAAAATAATAACAGTAACATCCGCAGACGGAAAAAGTCAAAAAGCTTATACCTTTAATTTCGATGTATATACAACGAAAATTGATGAAATCTATCTTGACGGAATAGCCTTCGAAAGCTTCAATAATGATACATTCGAATATACGGTTACTCTTAAAAACAACTGGACATCCGAAAAAGGCTTGCCTGTTATAACGGCTACGGTATCCGATGAAGTAATGTTGAATATAACTCAGGCAATCCCAAATGATGACGGCGAACCTATGTTTGCAAGAGTAGAAGTATCAGCAGAAAAAGGATACACAAAGGAATATGTAATAAATTTTGTAATAGCTCCTTATCCGCCATTGTATCCCGATAAAGCAGAGCTTAAAACAATATTAATAGATAATGTTCCTGTTGATATGCAGTATGTGGATAACACAAATACTTACTATAAGTATCTGCCATACGGCTCATCATATCCCCAAGTAATTGCGGCAGCAGCGGATGATACTGGTGCAGAGATTATGGTAGTTCAGGCTGATGAAACAAATTCTGATGCAAAGATAACCATTACATCCTATGACGAAACAGTCACCAATGAATACACAGTTAAGTTTATCATTTCAGAAAGTGAATCAGTTGATGCTAAATATGATTTCTATGGCAATATGTTAAGCTTTTATTCATTTCAATCTAATTCCGAAAACGATGTAAGAACCTACTTTGGAGAAAGCGACGATAAATATGCTTGCCAATTCTATGCAGGAGATATTGTTGGAACGAGAACTAATTACGCACCCTATATGGGATTTATAAAATTTGATTTAAATGACCTTGCGGATGCAGATTTAGCGGGAAATTTCATAATGAGCATCAGATTTTTCGCCCTTACTCTCGGTGAAACGAATGATCGCACAGATCCCAATTTGAAAGCTGAAATATCCTTATATGATATGACTGACAATATTAACTGGACAACTGATATAGCTAATGGAACTAAGAGTAAGGATGTTGCAGGCAACATAGCAGGAAAAACACCCATAGCAAGCTTTGAATACGGAAATGTTGCATATGGTGTAAATATTTACCAGAAGCTTGATATTTCCGAATTTATAAGAAAATGCATAAGAGAGAATAATATGACACCAACTTTAGGAATCAGAGTTGAGATGCCTGAGCTTGATGAATACGATTATTCAGGTTCATATGCAAGAACAACATTGTTAGTATATTGCAATGATAGCAATAGATTTGTTATTAACTATAAAAAATAAAACAACTGTCCTGATAAAAGAAGAAAGACAATCAGCACAAACGGGGGATATTTCCGTTATCCCCCTTAAAAATCAAAACCTAATAAATAAAAAAGGAGAATTTAAAATGAAGAAAATTTTAAGTTTGGTACTGGTTCTGGCATTAGCATTATCCTTTACTTTAACATCCTTTGCAGAAACTTATATCCATAAAACCTATATGGATAACAAAACAGGCATAATTTATCACTATGGTAGCTTTGATGATGGTGATACCGATGCCGGAGTTATGATTAACGGCAAAAAATATTCCCTTAAAAACGGAATATATATGGGTGAAGGCAGAAATGCTTTCGAAAAATCTTCCACAAGAGAAGACAGCTTAAAAAACAAATTTATGATTGGCTTTAAAGCACACGATAGTGTTGCTGATACCTATCAAGTAACTCCTTATGCAGAAAATGCTGATGGTGTTGTAACTTCACAGTCCGTAACCGTTTCTAAAAATGCATATCCCGCACCTCTTTTAACCAAAACCGTAAATGCAATAACTGATGATATTGCAATGGTAAGTAACGGCGTAAGTGCCTCAGGTACATATTCCACTATAAAAACAGATGGTCTTTACGGCGGTATGGAAAAAAATCCGGCACAGCTTTATATAACAATGATGAAAATTGACCTTTCTAACTTTAAAGATGCAGCTGAAGGAAGTAATTTTATTCTTAATATTAGCGGATATGTAGGCGAGCCGTCAGGTGCGTGCAATATAGATAAAATAAAAGTAAAAGCTTACGGTATTCCCTCTGAAGCTTTTGCAGAAAGCGAAACATATTGGTCAGAAAGTGATTATTCCTCTCTCGGTGGACACGCAAGCTGGTACGAAAGTTATATTTATGGCAAACCCGCTTCAGATGTTTTAAGACTTTCATTGGGTGACTCGGAAAATATCTATCATAAGCTTAATATAACCGGATATATTCAGAGTGAGCTTGCAAAAAAATCATCTTATGCAACAATAGCATTGGTTGCGGATAATAAAGAAGCTTCCGAAAATGCTGTTGATGATGATCCCGAAACAACAGATGTGAAAGAAAATGTAAGAAATGCAATGAGATTCTTCTGCTATACAAAAGACAGCACAACACCTCCATATGTCGAATATCAGTATGGCGATAAAGCAGTAGAGCTTAATGAGATTAAAATAGGTGAAAGCTTTATTAATCTTGATATGTTAGATTCCGAAAATACATATTATAAATATCTGCCTGCAGGAACAACAGAATTACCGCAGGTAACTGCAACCGCAAATGATGCAGCAACAGTTTCTGTAACTCAGGCAACCTGGGAAACAAAAGAAGCAACAATAACCCTTCAGCACACATATTATACTGATGTAATAAAAACCTATAAGGTTAAATTTGTTGAAACAGACAGAACATATTCCCTTAAAGGAAAAATAACCAAGGGATATATTGCAACTGTTAACGTAACCGATAATTCCGTAGATAATGCTATCAAT
This sequence comes from Clostridia bacterium, assembly GCA_045654825.1. Lineage (GTDB taxonomy): Bacteria > Bacillota > Clostridia > UMGS1840 > HGM11507 > JAZQFU01. The sequence goes on from JAZOOC010000220.1 coordinate 4,181, forward strand.
AAAATAAACGCTCGAGATATATATGGCACACGTGCGGGTTATGAACCCCGTATGGGTATAATGCAGTTTGATTTTTCAGCATTGGAAAACGCAGAGCCGAAATCAAAATATATACTTGAAATAGGAAATATGAATTTAAATGTCGCTTCAGATAATCCTTCTGTAAAAGTTATGGGTGAAGTATCATTATATGATATGACAGATGATATAATCTGGGAAGATATAACCGATGAATCAGGAAATGTTATAACTGCAAACAATGTATCAGATGGTACTTTAAGTAAAGATATCGAAGGAAATGTTGCAGGCAAAACTCCCATTGCAAGCTTTATAAGCGATGACTGGGGCGGAACTTCAGATGGTGGAGATAATATCTATCTTGATATTTCTGATTTCGTTAAAGATTGTATAGAAAACGGTAATTTAACACCAAGCATAGGCTTCAGGGTTAAAGCTCTTATTCCTGAAGGATATAAAAATGCTCCCGGCTATGCATATACAAGAACCAATTTCACTATTGCAAATAATAATACAGATTATTTAAGAATCCGTTGTATTGATTATATAGCACCCGATTTAACATGCGAACTTACAGGGCTTAATATTGGAGATGAAAGCATCGGACTTCAGTGGATTGATTCTGAAAACACATATTATAAATATCTTCCTTACGGAACAACAGAATTACCTACTGTCAGTGCAACAGCAAATGATGCGGCATCGGTAGAAATTACTCAGGCAACAATGGATTCAAAAGAAGCAACTGTTACTGTTACAAATGTAAATGATATATCCATAACAAAAACATATAAAGTTAAATATGTTATTTCCGAAACAGAATCTAATTCTGCAAAATATGATTTCTATGGAAATATGTTAAACTTCTATTCGTTTAAGAGTAATACTGATAATGGTGTAAGAACCTACTTTGGAGAAAGCGACGATAAATATGCTTGCCAATTCTATGCAGGAGATATAGTAGGAAAAAGAACGAACTATGCTCCTTATATGGGAATTATTAAGATTGACTTAAATGATATGAAAGATGCGGATTTATCTGGAGATTTCATATTAAGAATACGATATTTTGCAAATGCTGTCGGAGAAGAAGCAGACAGAAGTGATGAAAATCTTAAATCTGAGATTTCCTTCTATGATATGACTGGTGATATTAATTGGGAAACTGATATTGCTGATGGTACTAAGAGCAGAGATATTGAAGGAAATACCGCAGGTAAGCAACCTTTTGGAAGCTTTGAATACGGAAATGTAGAGTATGGTGTAGGTATTTATAAAGAGGTTGATATTTCAGAATTTATA
>JAZOOC010000221.1:0-8184 GCA_045654825.1 Clostridia bacterium
TGAAGATAAAAGAAACAGTAATTTCAACAGGAAAGGTAGATAACACAATGAATAACAATATATATCATACAATGAAAACGCAGGTAGCAAAGGACTTAATGACAGTTGAAGATTTGCAGTTTAGATATGGCATAGGCAAAAACAAGGCTTATTCTCTTGTTAAATGCAAAGGCTTCCCATCATTTCAAATCTATGGCAGATACTATATAAAAGTAGATGACCTTATGAAATGGGAAGAAAAAGCAATGCAGACAAAGGTAAAGCAAGGGGGTCAAAGACTATGGTAATTGGCGTTCCTACATATTATAAGCGTAAAGACGGAAGATGGACTGCGGAAGTTAAAATCAAGTCAGGCTATGACATAAAGAGAAAATATTTTTACGGAAAGCAAAAAGGGGAAGTCGTTCTGAAAATGAACGACTTCCTACAAAGTCCCGAAATCGTGAAAGTAAGTGAAGGCATTTTACTATCAACTTATGCTGAAAAGTGGCTTGAAAGCAGACGAAATAACCTAAAACCTACTTCGTTTGATAGGCTTGAAATCGTTGTTCATAATCACATTAACAGACTTTTGGGAGATTACGAGATTGGTAAGATAGATAACTTTGATATTTCAAAGGCGATTAGCATTTATCAGGCTGAAGGAAACAGTTATTCTTCTGTGGTTAAGTTCTATGGTTGTTTAAACAATATTTTTAAACACGCAGTACAGACAGAAACAATTAGGAAAAATCCTGTTATTGAAGCAGACCACAAACCAAACAAGAATAAACTTGAAGCAGAACGAGAAACTAAACCAAAGGAAAGGATATTCACAAAGGAAGAATTAGAACGCTTCAAAACAGCATGTTTTAGTCAATACAAGAACGGAAATTATAGATGTTCTTTAAGGTGGGCATTTCAGTTTATGTTGAATACAGGCGTAAGACTTGGCGAAATGATTGCCTTAACCTATGGGGATATTGATTTGAACAAAAAGACAGTATATATTAACAAAAATGTTGTTTGGATTAGAAACCGAGATAAAAACGGAAAGCATACTAAGGGAATGCATCCACAACTACAATATACTACTAAAAATGGAAGAGATAGAGTGGTTCCACTAAACGCAAAAGCAATAGAAGCGGTTTTGGAAATGAGAAAGAGAAATTATAAAGATGATACAAGTCTTTTAATTCATAGTAAAAAAGGCGGTTATGCTAATCCAAACGAGTGCGATCAAAGATTTTATAAAGTTTTGGAAAAAGCAAATATTGAAAGGACGGGACTACATACCCTCAGACACCAATTTTGCTCAAGTTTATTTGAAGCACAAATTAATGTTAAAAAGATCAGTTTATTACTCGGTCATAAAGATGTTTCTACAACTATCAATATCTATACACATATTATTAAAGGTCTTGACGATATAGACGAATTGGATATATGCGTATAACACGAAAACAGGGCGAACGCCCTGTTTTTCATTTGTAAATATAATGTTATTGAATTATGCTATAAAATATGGTATAATTAAACTGTGAATTATTAGAAACATTTTCTCAACTGTCAAATAACTGTCAATCAAAAAATAAAGTCTTGAAAGCCTTGATTTTACAAGGGTTTGAGATATTAACTAAATGTCATCTAAACCCTTCGGCTCTTCCAAAAATCCGTACACGAGAGTGTGCGGATTTTTACTTATTACCTATTCACTCTTCACTATTCCCTAAGATTCATTGGTGTACGGGTTTTTGGAAAGTAATAAGGAATAGTGAAGAAGGAAGAAGTTAAGGTAGCTTTGCCAATGCAAAGCTTATTTTTATATATGCCATCTAAATCTTTTGTTTTTTGCAGCCTTTTCTCATAGCTTGAAGCAGGAAAAAATATCTGTTTTCCAAAATTTTTCTTTACCTTTCGGGCATAATATGTTATAATATTTGAAAAATGTTTTAGGAGAATTAATATGGAAATTTCATCTTTACAGAAAGCCAGATATGAATACTCACCCAAGCTTCCCAAAATGTTAAGAGGCGGTATTTCCGAAATCAGTGTTTCGGAGGGTGCAGAAACAAAAAGTGTGGCAGATTGCGAAAAAATTCATGCACTTTTCCCAAATACTTACGGGAAAAAGGAAATAGTTTTTAAAAACGGCGAAAATACATCTGCAGCTAAAAAGCAGAAAGTTGGCGTTATTCTTTCGGGCGGACAGGCTCCCGGCGGACATAATGTTATCTGCGGATTATATGATGCTTTAAAATCAACCAATCCCGAAAATGAGCTTTTCGGTTTCAAAAACGGACCGATAGGTTTAATCGAGGATGATTATATAATTTTTGACGATAAATATATTGATGAATACAGAAATACCGGCGGTTTTGATATTATCGGTTCGGGCAGAACAAAGCTTGAAACAAACGAACAGTTTGCAATTGTTGCCGAAGTTTGCAAAAAACACGGAATTACAGCTGTTGTTATTATCGGCGGAGACGATTCCAATACAAACGCGGCTGTTTTAGCTGAATATTTTGCAGCTAACAACACGGGAATACAGGTAATCGGATGCCCCAAAACTATCGACGGTGACCTTAAAAACGAAGATATTGAATGTTCTTTCGGTTTCGATACAGCTACAAAAACATACAGCGAGCTTATCGGTAATATTGAAAGAGATGCTAACTCTGCTAAGAAATACTGGCATTTTGTTAAGGTTATGGGCCGTTCCGCATCTCATGTTGCTCTCGAATGTGCACTTGAAACACAGCCTAATATCTGCCTTATTTCTGAAGAAGTTGCGGCTAAAAAAATGTCTTTATCAAGAATTGCAGACTATATTGCAGATTCAGTAGCTAAAAGAGCAGAAAACGGAATGAACTTCGGTGTTGCAATTATTCCCGAAGGTGTTGTTGAATTTGTTCCCGAATTTTCAGTTCTTATTGCAGAAATAAATGAGCTTCTCGCAGGAAGCAAAGCAGACGAGTTCAATGCTCTGCCCACATGGGAAGATAAATATAAATTTATCGAAAACGGCTTAACAAAAGAATCTATGGAAGTTTTTGCTATACTTCCCTCAGGTATTCAGCAGCAGTTATTCTTAGAAAGAGACCCGCACGGTAATGTTCAGGTTTCCTTGATTGAATCTGAAAAGCTTTTCTCTGCACTTGTTGCTGATAAGCTTGCGGCTAAAAAGAAAGAGGGAACATATAAAGGCAAATTCTCTCCCATACATCACTTCTTCGGTTACGAAGGAAGATGTGCATTCCCCTCCAACTTCGATGCTGACTATTGCTACTCTCTCGGATATAACGCATTTATGCTTATCCAGTACGGTTATAACGGCTATTTATCAAAAATTTCCAATCTTTCAAAACCTGCTGACGAATGGATTGCAGGCGGTATGCCCATAACCAAAATGATGAATATTGAAAGAAGACACGGCGAAGATAAACCCGTTATCAAAAAAGCTCTTGTTGAGCTTGATGGTAAACCCTTCAAATATTTTGAAGAACGCAGAGATAAATGGGCAGTTGAAACTGCATATGTTTATCCCGGTGCTATTCAGTATTACGGACCTGCATCTGTATGTGATATAACTACAAGAACATTGGCACTTGAACAGAATTAACAGAAACTTTTCTTTGTCATTTCGAGCGCATATCGAGTTTGCTTTGCAAACATATCGAATTAAACAAGTTGACAAAAAGTGGAAAAATACAGGAAAATAACAGGAAAAAATTATTGAAAAAGGCTGTAAAAAACTTAGTTTTTTACAGCCTTTTTAGAGGGGATAGGAAAAAATGCTTCAGAACGAACAAACTGAGCCAAAACTTCAGTTTTGGGTTACCCGAAGCTGTATGTGTATACAGCGAGAGGCGAAGTTTGTTTGTAGCAAGAAAAGAGTGAATTTTCATAAAAATCGATATTTTCGATTTTTATACCTTGTTTTTATTATTCTTCTCAATTTAATTTCTTGAGATTATCCTAATTTGTTCTTTTCTTGCGGTCTGGTCTTTTTTTACATCCCCTTTTTCTGAAAGATGCAATTTTTTGTTTCGTATTTGTGATAAGATTTAAGTATCATTATTAAAAAAGGAAAGGAGGTAAACAAATATGTTTACAAATAAGAATAATAATGATACAATCAAGGTAGAAAATTTTGATAATCTGCCGAAAGAAAATCAAAACAGTATTAACTCAGCCAAGAAAGCAATGAACTCGGGTGTTATACCATCATCGGTTTATATTGCAAGTGTTGAGAAAAATGGCGGAGTAGTCAGAGCAACTCCGGACACAGCTCCAAAAGTGAATACGACATCAAATGGTTATCCAACTGTATCGGCAGCTGCTTTGAAATCTCTTAATAAGATTTCAGCCGCTCCAAAATCGGAAAAACCGGTTATAACCGAGGAACTTGAAAAAAAGAGAATTGCAAAAGCTGCGAATGTTTCAAATTTTGATGATGTTCCCGAAGAGACTGTAAAAAAGGTTACAAAGCTTACAGAAAAAACACCTGATAATTATTATGACTTTACAGGTGATTTAAAAGAAGATAACAGAAGAATGAAAGAAATCTTTGGAGCAAAAACCGATTTCAGTATATCGAATGTAGAAAATAACTACAATATGCTCAATCGTGAAGAGCAAGCAGTTCTTACCAAAAAGACGCAGGAATATCTCAACGATATAGGCTATGCAGACTATGATGGTCTTAAGCTTGATACAGACGGCGAATTTGGACCGAGAACAAAATCGGTATATAACAATTATAAGAGTAATATGGGATATAAGGAACCTAAAGTTACCGAATTAAAAGTTCAATCATCAACTCCATTGAAAACAAAAGATGAAAATATCAGTCTGTTAAGTTATTCTGATACTTCTGCAAAAGATAATAATGCTGTTAAAATAAGTAATAGAATGAGCGATAAGGAAATAACAGATAGAATTTTTAAAGATCCCATGAAAGATTCTTTGCTTTCCGGAAAAAACAGTTATATATTCGAAAGCCCAGGGTTGATCAAAATTATAAACGACATGATTTGGAAAACGGGTTCAGAGTTTTTTCTTAGAAAAAAAGGTTATTTAACTTCAGCATGGCTGTTAGAACATTCTTTGGAAGAAAATCCATCAAAAGTACGGCGAAACGACGATTCGCGTATAGCACAATTGATTAAAGATAATGGTGTTTTTAATAGAAAAATTAACAATATTATTAAAAACACTACTTCAAATAAGATTGTTAATCAAAATATAGATATTGCTTTCGATTCTGCAGATGATCTTTATTATTCTATATATCATTGCAATATAATTTTGAACGGCGAAAAAGGAAAAGATGGCAAATGGAAGATAAACTGTAAGATGAAAGATACTTATGATTTTACAAAATCATTTGTTTTAGAAAAAATTTTCAAGCATAGCTATGAAGAAATTGGACTTGGAGATATTGCTAATGATGCGGCTGCGATATCACAATTTTTAAAGTTAATAAAACCTTTTGAGATAGAAGTAGATTTTAATATAACAAGATAAAAAGGAGCTTAATATGAAAAAGGTATTGATAATCCTATTGTCTGGTATTGTTTGTATTTCTGTATTAGTTTTTGCGATATTTGATATTCCAAAGATGGCTATAGAATTTTTTTGGGGACGATTGGACAGGGAACATACTATAAAACTTGCCCAAAATAATTATAATTCAGAAATTTTATATTTTTGGGAGGATGGATTCTTTTTTATTACTGAATATCAGACCAAAAAAATCCTTTCTTTTTTGATAACAGCAGAGAAAACTGGTAATTGTAGCTTAGAAAAAGTACTTGAGGGTGTATCCAAATATAAAAAAGTGAAAAATAAATTCTATGTAATAGCCGAAGAGGGATATGCAGTAATAGATGAAAATAATATATGCAGAGCATTTATAATAGAAGAGTGCGAAAGCTATCGAAGAGATAAGCATATAGAAGATGATCTTGTTATATATCTTGAATCGAAGAATGATTTTTCGAAAGAAGAAATTGAAATTTTTGACAAGATGGAACCCTGATTTTTTAAAATGTCATAGAACTATCAGAGTCAGAATTAATATAGGTGAAAGGCTTATGAAAAAAATAGTAGTTATAATTATTGCGATAGTAATTGTATTAATGTTTTTGACATGGACAGTTTCCGTGATTAATTGTGAGATATTGACATTGAAACATATTGAAGAATTTTCTTTGGAAGATACTGAAATTGTTTCGGAGATAAGTTTCAAAAGAATTTTATCTTATACGCCATGGAGAGCGAAAATTTACTGTGTATCCCAAAACGAAAGATTAGGTTCAGTGCTTGAGTTTGAAAATAAAAACGGTAATTGGGTATATGCATCCTGGGATACATACTGGACAAAGCTTGGTGGAAATGCGGACAGAAGGGTATGGCCGTATTTTTGGAGGTAACTATGAAAAAAATATTTTCAATGATTTTATTAATTCTATTATGCTTTTCTGTAACATCCTGTGCAGCAGATTATGAAATTAAATGGTTTGAACCTGATTTGAAGATTGTTTATGCCGGAAATAATTCATTGATTATCAAAAGAAACGGATTGATGAATTTATCTGATTCAGATGGAAAACTTCTATTGGATGATTGGTATAGTTATCTTATTCCTTTTGAAGAGGGAATTGACAGATATCGAGCGGTTGCGTATGAATTGTATTTTCCTTATGAACTTCCTGAAAATGATTTTAACAGTAGTATAATAAAGTCAGGCTACAGAATGGTTGATGAACCGGAAAAATATAGTAAAATGTTAGAGTTTTTCAAAGAAAACAATCTGAGTATTGCGGAAGATGGTGTTTTAACAGCTTATATCACTGATTATTATGATATCAATGGTAGAAGGCTTTATGGATTTGATGAATATGGAAACAATATTGATAATCACCTTTTCTCTTATGAAATTATAAATGCAAAAAGAGATAAAAACGGTTTATATGGTTTAATTGATAAGAATGGTGATGTTACCCAAAATAAATATAAGGAATATATTAGACATACAACCTTTCCGAGCTATTTCACACTCGTAAATGATACAGAAACAATAGTGGGGAATAACATAACCGGAGAATTTATCGTATCAGACGGTGTTTTTAAATATATAAACTATCCTCATGAGGGACTGGGTGTAATTGCGAAAAAAGATGATAAATACATATACTACACAAAAGAATTAAAACCCGCCTCCGAGCTTATGTTTGATGAATATGTGGGCGAAATGGGGAATAGTGTCAGCTTTAAAAAAGACGGAATAAAATATGTGTTTGATAACGAGGGCAAGCTTGCATATTCGGGAGAAAAGGATATAAAAGCAGCATTTTACGAATTTTATGTAATGGAGGAAGATGGGAAACTCGGGTTATATGATGAGGAATACAATAATGTAATACCGCCTGTATATAACAGAATAACACCATATTGCAACAATGTATGGATAGCTGAAACAAGTGATGATATTCATATATATAACGGCTCAAAGCTTAAATTAACCGGAGTGGAGAGCATAAACGGAAACGATGTGTTTGAAGTTAAAGGGTATCTGCGTATTGAAAAAAAGAAAGATGAAAAAACCTATATATATGATACAGAGCTTAATGAAATAGCAAGCTTCGAGGGATATGTTCTTAAAACAAACGGATATGTTCTGTTTGTGCAAGGGATAGAAGACGGCAAAACAGGAAGAGTAATATTTAAAGATAATGAGCCTAATGTGTTGATAGATGGGAAGCTTCTTGTATCTGATACAATTTCAAGGATTAAAAACGATATAACCTTAATACCGTTAAGAGCATTTGCAGAAAGAACAGGCTTTGAAGTGGAATATCTTGAAAATACAAAAGAAATAAAGCTTGCCTCTGACGGAAAAGAAATAATATTCAAAATAGGCGAAAAGACAGCAAAAGCAAACGGAAAAGAAATTTTTCTTGAAGCCGCACCCGAAATAATAAATAACAGAACACTTGTTCCCGTAAGAGCGGTATCCGATGTGTTTGGATATGATATTTCGTGGGACGGAGAAAAAAGAGTTGTAAGGATAAAAACGAATTAGGAATTAAATTAAATGCAGAATTAATTGAAAATTGATAATGGAAAATGGAAAGTTAAGGTGTGCTTCGCACGAATTAGATTTCGTCGGGTTTGCCGACACCTTAATTCTGCATT
>JAZOOC010000222.1:0-2965 GCA_045654825.1 Clostridia bacterium
GTTGGCCCGCTACTCCTTGGCCCACAGAACGACATGGCTACGATCCGTCTTGTGTATGTCTTATTCAGGCAGATGCCTGCTTTCAAATTTCATGGCGGACCGTGCTTCCAACAAGGGTGACTGTGCACAGCCCTGCCGTTGGGAATATGCACTCGTAGAAGCCAAACGCCCCGGTGAATATATGCCGATTTCAGAAGACGAAAGAGGTACATATATCTTTAATTCCAAAGACTTATGTATGATTGAGCATGTAGATAAGCTTATAGCTGCAGGTATTACAAGCTTTAAAATAGAGGGACGAGTTAAAAGCGAATATTATGTTGCAGGTGTTGTTAAGGCTTACAGAACTGCTATTGACGATTATCTTGCAGGAAAAGAATTTAATCCCGAGCTGAAAAAAGAACTCGAAAAGGTTAGCCACAGATACTATACAACAGGATTTTATTTCGGCAAGCCCGACAGCAGTGCACAGGTTTATACAACAAGCTCTTATGTGCGTACTCATACTCTGCTCGGTATTGTTACAGGCTATGACGAAGCTGAGGGTGAACTTATTATATCTCAAAGGAATAAATTTTCAAAGGGAGATACAATAGAAATCCTCTCAAGCTATCTACCGGTTAAAGAAATAAAAGCCGAATATATCAAAGATGAATACGGAAACCTTATAGACTCTGCTCCCCATCCCCAGATGACAGTAAGAATACCCTGTCCTTTTAAAGTAAAGGAAGGTTCATTTATAAGAGGCTTGAAATAATATAAAGACTGTTCTCATTTTTGACATATCTCGCCTGGCGAGGATATTCAAAAATATATCGCATCCGTAGAATATATCGCAAATTCTGTCAGGAATTTATATCGCTGCGATGCTATGCACCGCATAGTGTTAATTCACAATAATATTAAAAAATCTGAAGCGAACGCTAATCCGCTTCAGATTTTTTTACAGATTTTAATCAGTGACCTCAATCTCCTAAAAGAGCTATAAGATAAATCAATGCTCTTGGCAAGTGGAAGGGGTCTTTAACCGGTAGAGCGGCACTTTCTCCGATATTGCCGTCGTTATCAAGCCAGTTATACCAGTCGCCGTAAGGAGTGGGATAGTGAGAAAAAGCATATTCATTAACTCTTTTATGTGCCTCATTAAACCATTCATCATTTGTATATTTATAAGCATATGCTGTTGCAACAAGTGCTTCAAGCTGTACCCACCAGGGTTTATATGTAGGCTTGCCCCAGAATATAGGCTCTTTATTATCTATATCAAGTGCTAAGATAAGTCCGCCTTTTTCTTTATCTTCCGCAAGCTCTATATGTCTTTTTATAAGCTTACAGCATTTTAAGATATTTTCTTTCTCGTTTCTATCCTCAAATATAGTTATTAAAAACCACATACATTCGATTGCATGACCGGGAACACATGTTCTGCCCTCGGGAGTATCCGTGAATTTACCATCTAATGTTACGAACTCTAAAATTGCATCTCTTTCTTTAACATAGAACTGATTTAAAACTTCCATTGCAAGCTCGTAGCCTTTATCTTTTATATCTTCTCTTTTAAGCGCCTTTCCAAGATTATAATAGAAAAATGCATATATCATATTAACACCATGAGTTTTTGTCCCCTCAGGGATAAGATAAGGTGCAACACGATAGCTTCCGGGTGTGTTTAATCTTTGAAGAGTGTTTTCATAAGTTTCAAGCGCAATTTTCTTTGCGGTTTCGTTGCCTGTTGCAATATAATATTCTGTCATACCTGCAAGAACAAAGCCGTCAACATATATGCTTATATCGTCTTCTTTCATATTGCCGTTTTCATCAAAAAGATAGTTCCATTTGCCGTCAGGAGTCCTTCCTGTTTTACAAAGATAGTTAAAAAGTCCGTCTGCCACATCCAGATATTCCTTTTTCTTTTCGATGCGGTTATACATAGCAGAAAATGTCCACAATGCTCTGCCCTGCGACCAGATATATCTGTCTTTAACAAGAATTTTACCATCCTCGGTAAGACAGTTATTTATCGCACCGCTTTCATCTATGGAATATTTCAGCCAGAAAGGCATTATTTTGTTGTTTAAGCTGTCTTTGTATAATTCATAATACTTTTTCATATTTTTCTCCTTGTTTTGTTTTACTTCATTATATGATTTTGTCAAGTTAGGGACAAAAAAATATGTTTTTTCAAAGGCTTCCCCTTGAGGGGAAGCTGTCACGAAGTGACTGATGAGGTGTTACTACTCTAAATCAACATTTACACTATATTTATCATCAATAAGTATATAATTAACATTATGTTTTTCTGCCAATTCCAAGATTAAACTGTTTTCCTCAATAGCACTTTCCATTGTGTAATCTTCATCGTTCAAACGATTTTCAATCACACTCGCATACTTTGTTATATCTTTGTAATGATTCTTGATATAGTTTTGGCTCATTACAAGACAGTAATATTTGATATTTTTTAGATAATCATTTTCAAAATCTTTTTCCCAATTAAAAGGAATATAACATCCCTCTACAATTAAATTTTGATTATTTTCTATAGCGGTTTTAATCATTTCACGTACAATAGGCCATAAATACTTTGTGAGTTCTGCATCCTCACTCATAGGCGTAAGGTCAGTTTGTTTGCTACGAATCAACCCCATTTTCAAATGATCTATTGACAGATACGGATATTTATATTTTTCAAGTAATTTCTGTGCCAAGAAAGTTTTACCTGTATGTGATGCACCTGTAATTAATATTATCATTTTTTCACCTCATCCGTCAGCTATCGCTGACACCTTCCCCTCAAGGGGAAGGCTTTTTTTATCCCTTGTATATCAAAGCTTAAAATTAGTGTACGATTTAGATGCCAAACCTTTTAGCGATATACTCACTTCGTTCGCGCGATATATTTGTTTCTCAAACGCGATATAACTCCGCTTTGCTCCGTTGCGATATGATATAAATTCCTTATTCT
>JAZOOC010000223.1:0-5068 GCA_045654825.1 Clostridia bacterium
ATTTTAATACTGAATTTGGTTTTATTAATACCCAGACAGGTATTTGCTTAGGATACAACAACAAGTTAAATGCACTTGAGTATCACAAAAGCTCCGAAATCAATATTGCAGTTACCGATTTAGTTCTCATACTTGGTCTTACACATGATATGAACGAAAAAGAATATCAATCAGAAAATGTTAAAGCATTCTACTTGAAAAAAGGCGATGCTGTAGAGCTTTTTTCCACAACTATGCACTTTTGTCCGTGTCAGACAGAAAAGAGCGGATTTTCCTGTATTGTTGTTCTTCCTGAATCTACAAACGATCTTCTGGATACTAATCCGGAGGATACACTTCTTTTTAAAAAGAACAAATGGATAATATGTCATGATAAAAATGAAGACTTGATATCTAAAGGCGTATATCCCGGAATTCATGGGATTAATTACGAAATAAAATATAATTGAGGGTTTTAAATGAAATATTTACTTGGAATTGATTTTGGAGGCGGTGCATCCAAAGCAACGCTTATAAGTACCGACGGTATTATTGTTGCAACCGATACAACTGAATATCAAACCTCTTATCCAAAACCAGGATATGCAGAACAAAATCCTGAGGACTGGGTAAGTGCTACCATATCCAATATAAACGGTGTGCTAAAAAAAAGCGGTATTGCTCCAAAGGATATTCTGGCAGTTGCTCTTGATGCAGCAACCCACACAGCTGTTATAATGGATGAAAGCTTTAATGTTATACGCCCTGCGATATACTGGACAGACACAAGAAGCACTAAAGAGGTTGAGTATCTTAACGATAATCATCTTAAGTCAATAGAGGAAAAAACTCTTCACAAACCCTCTACAATCTGGAGTCTGCCCGAGCTTTTATGGATAAAAAACAATGAACCTGAAAACTGGCAGAGGGTTAGAAAAATCCTTTTTGCCAAGGATTATGTAAGACATTTTCTTACCGATGATTATGTGACCGATTATATCGAAGCAGAAGGCAGTATGATGTTTGATATCAATACAATGAACTGGAGCAGCGAACTTTGCTCTATTCTTGATATTGATGCAAGTATTATGCCCGAAATCAAAAAGCCTACCGATATTTCCGGCTATATTACAAAAGAAGCCGCAAATCTCACCGGTCTTTGTGAAAATACTCCTGTTATCGTAGGAACAACCGATACTGTTATGGAAGTATTTGCTGCTGGTGCAGTTAATAAAGGACAGATGACTCTTAAGCTTGCTACTGCCGGAAGAATCTGCGTCGTTACAGACAAAGCGTATCCTCATAAAAATCTGGTAAACTATTCTCATATAATCGACGGATATTTTTATCCCGGAACCGGAACTAAATCATGTGCCGCTTCTCTAAGATGGTTCAGAGATACTTTCGGCGGTGATTATAAAGAATTCGACGAAATGGCAATGAATATTCCCATAGGCTCTGAGGGTGTTGTTTTTCATCCTTATCTTAACGGTGAGCTTACTCCCTATGCCAATCCCGATTTATGCGGCGACTTTACGGGTGTGCGTGCTTTTCATACAAAAGCACATTTTATCCGTGCGGTTTTAGAGGGTGTTGCTATGAGTATGCTTGACTGCAAAAATGCAGTTGATGAGCTTAACATCACTCATAATGATTATGCTGCAGTTATCGGCGGCGGTGCTAAAAGTCCGCTATGGAGGCAGATGATTTCTGATGCTTTAGGATTAAAGCTTATTGAAATGAAATATACTGATTCCTCATTCGGAAGTGCAATGCTTGCAGGAGTTGCCTTGGGAGTTTTCGAAAGCTTCGAAGCCGCACTTCGTATATGCAACGAAATTGTTTCGGAAACAATTCCCGACGCTGCGGCTCACAATGAATATCAAAAGCTGTTTAAAAAGTACAAGGCTATCCAGAAAGCGCTGGAGCCGATATACAATGGTGAATACATATGAAAATTTTAGTATGTGTTAAGGTATGCAAGGGAGAAATTAACCCGTTCGACGAATCTGCACTTGAATGTGCTTTAAGACTTTCCGATGATGTTACGGTTATTTCTATGGGTCCTGAAAACACAAAAGATGTTTTGTTGCCATTAACAAGACTTGGAGCAAAAGTCGAACTTATATCCGATAAATTATATGCAGGTTCGGACACTCTTGCAACTTCATATATACTCTCTACTGCAATTAAAAAACATAATTTTGATTTGATTTTAACAGGAAAGCAAAGCATAGACGGAGATACCGCACAGGTAGGACCTATGCTTTCTTCTTTTCTTAAACTTCCTCTTGTAACCAATGTAATCGAGCTTGATATTAAAGAAGATAAGCTTTTCGCAAAAACAAGAGAGAAAGAAGAAATTTTACCGCTTCCCGCTATCGCAACCCTTGAACGCTCGTATATATTGAGATTTCCGGGAATATTTTCAAAACTTTCTGAAATATCTGTTATTGATAATTCTTACCTTAATTGCAAGGAAGAAAGCTGCGGTCTTAACGGTTCTCCAACAAGAGTTATTAAGACTTTCGAAAACAATCTCGGAAAAAGAAAATGCAAGTTTATAACTTATGATGAATTAATTCCGCTTGTTAAAGAGCTTTCTCTCAAAAAAAGAGAAGAAACATCAGAAGTTTTGAGTCAAGAAAAGCTTGATAATGTATGGGTAGTCGGTAATGAGGTTTACGAAAAAGGAAAAGAAATTGCAAATAATGTAATTGTAATTGAAAAAACAGCTCCCCAAAAGATTGCAGAGCTTATAAAAGACAATAATCCTGATGTTGTTTTATGGAACGCAGACTTATGGGGACGAAAAACCGCACCTCAGGTAGCGGCACTTTTAAAGACCGGTCTATGTGCAGACTGTACCCACCTTGAAATAAAAGACGGTAAATTTATAATGTACCGCCCTGCTCAAGGCAACAGTATATATGCCAAAATAGAATGTCTTACAACACCGAAAATGGCAACAGTACGAACTAAATCGGAAAGCTCGGATATTATTGTTTCGGGAGGACGCGGAGTTGCAGATAAAATGGATAAATTAAAAGAACTGACAGATAGCCTTGGAGCTGAAATTGCCGGCTCAAGAGGACTTGTCGATACCGGTAAAATCCCTTATCCTTTACAGATAGGCTTAACAGGAAAAACAGTAAGCCCCGCAGTTTATATTGCCGTCGGCATATCAGGTGCCGTTCAGCATACAGCAGCTATCGAGAACGCAGAAACAATTATTGCAATCAATCCTGATAAGGATGCAAGAATATTTGAGTATTCTGATTATGGAATAATCAGTGCGTTTTAACAGTTTTTCACTTTAACGGAGGGCACAGAGGCCCTCCCCTACATACCATTCTCTTTTTCAAAAATTAAGCTCCTCACGAACAAATATTCGTAAGGAGCTTTATTTTTAATAACACTCTATAATCTCTAAATTACCTTTGATTTCAAACTTATCCATAGCACAGTTAGGCATAAAGAAATAGTCACCTTTCTTTATGTTCTTTTTATAATCTGCGCCAGTGATTTCACCCTCACCATCAGTTATTATATAAACACCGTAGCTGTCTTTTATATTGGGTACAAAGTTACCGTCTGCAAGTGTAATTCTGTTTATAACAAAACAATCAGTATGTTTTTCGGTTATTATTTTTTCATATTTAACTCCGTCATTTTCGGATACGATTTCGGGAATAATTTTTGTGTCGGGAGCTTTTCCTACATTAAAACAGCTTACTGCGGTTTCTTTTGAAAGACCAATATACATTTCCTGTTCGTTGAGTTCATAATCACCGCACCAGTATTCAGGCTGGATTGTGAAATCAGTAGGCTCCTGAACTTCAAGAATAAGACAACCCGCACCTATTGCATGAATTTCTTTTGCAGGTATAAGATAAACATCGCCTTTTTCTACCGGCTTATATTCCATAAGTCTTTCCATTGCATCTTTATCTGTTTTGCCCTCTTCTATTGCTTTTACAAACATTTCTTCGGTTACACCCTCTTTAAAACCGAAATAAATTCCCGCACCCGGTCTGGTATCTACTATAAGCCAGTTTTCTGTTTTTCCGTATTCAGAATTGAAATATTTCTTAGAAAAAGCTTTGTCAGGATGTGTCTGCGCGGGCAGTCTTATCGCACTGTCAAGCATTTTAACAAGTATTCTGTATTTTCCGCAGGCGCCTAACATTTCTTTCGGATATTTATTTAAAAGGTCATCAAAATAAACATCTTCATCTTTAATCTTGGAAACGCCCTCTTTTTCGCTTAACTGAACTTTATTGATTGCTTTTACATTGGAAGCGATCCATTCTTCAGGAAGAAAATTGTCTTCAGGCTTGTCTCCGAAAAAGCCGTGAAAAAGCTTTCCGCCTGTATATACTCTTCCTACTCTGTTTCTTTCGAAAAATAATGGTTTTGTTATCATAGTCTTTACTCCTTATAAATATTTAGTTAATGTTTCCAATGTTGGTGAAACTGAAAAGATATTTTTTAATTTAAGATATTCTTCATAAGCTTCCGGATTTCGCGCCCCGGTTTTCACTGCCTTGAGCATTACATTTTTCGGGGTATCAAGCGGTGAAATATATTCTATCACAGACACTTTATATCCGTAGCTTTCCAAAAGAAGTGAACGCATTGTATCTGTAAGCATGTCGCAAAATCTATTCTTATATACACCATGCTTTAATAGAGAATTAAGCTCATCGTTTTTTATCTGTGTCATAAGCTCTTTATGACAACAAGGTACACAAACTATCATTTTTGAGTTATGCTTAAGACCGGAAAAAATTGCATAATCGGTAGCTATATCACAAGCGTGCAAAGATATTACTATATCAACCTTTTTATCCAGAGAAAACTCCCTTAAATCCGCCGCGATAAATTCCATATTATTATATCTTAAGCTTTCTGCCATTTTGGTAGATGCTTTTATAACATCTTCGTTATAATCTATTCCATAAACACGGCATTTTTTCTTTCTTATCTCAGTATAGTAATAGTTAAGAACAAAAGATAAATAACTCTTACCGCATCCGCAATCCATAATATTTAGTCCGTCTTTAACTTCAACATCAGAAATAAGCTC
>JAZOOC010000224.1:0-5818 GCA_045654825.1 Clostridia bacterium
CATATTCTTGCACAACAAAATCATCAAGCAGAATTGTTAAATAATAATTATCAGTATGACTTTTTTCTGTTATATCCTGTATAGATAAAGTAGTGATTATGGTTGTATCTGGTTTTGTTGATATTTTCAAGATAGAAAAAGCACAGATTACTATACCTATAACCACCAATAATGAAATTAGATTTTTTTTCATAATACTCCTCATTTCCTATCCAAATTGTAGCAGAATTAGGCTCTAAAGTCAACAATTTTGGCAATTTCAGCATAGTGCCCTGTTGTGGATAGTTCCTCCTGGTAGATATCCCCGAAGAAGGAATAACCAACACTTTTATATATTTGCCTATTAATTTTTCTGAAAAATTATACTTTTTATGGGGTAAACTCAATAAAAAAAGTGCGGTCGGAAAAACTTTGGCATTTTTCCGACACTTATAAAAAGGCTCCCTTGTGTAAAGGGAGCTGTCAACGGAGTTGACTGAGGGATTGCTTAACTTCATTATCAATAAACAAACATACTCCATCAAAGTTCTTGTTTATATCAAGATTTGATATTCTTATAACTTTTAATCCATATTGTTCTAAAAATTCAGTTCTCAAAGCATCTTTTTCTATTCCTTTATCATCATAATGTTGTGAGCCATCCAATTCAATGACAAGCTTTGCTTTGGCACAGTAAAAATCAACAATATATTTTCCTATAACTTTCTGCCTTATAAACCTGATAGGGTATTCTCTCAAATAATCATACCAAAGATGTTTTTCTTCTTTTGTCATATTCTTTCTTAATACTTTTGCAAGTGGTACAATTTCTTTATTGTGTTTGTAGTCCATTACAATGCCTCCGAGTTTTGCTCTGCAAAACCCATCTCCCTTTGCACAAGGGGGGCTTTTGTGGAGATTATATTATCATTTTTAATGCTTTTAGTCAACACAATCAACTTTTCGTAAATAATTACGTATTAACCTTAAAATCTTTTTGAGATTTCAATAAAAAGTCCGTTTCACAAAAAATCGAGTTATAGGTAAATCGTAAGAAAGTGTAGAAAAGATGTAAAATTGTATTGGAAATCGTAATGTTTTCCGTGTTATAATTCTTTTACAATTAAAAAAGGGGTTGTTATAATGGAAAAATTAGCATTACTCGGCGGAACAAAGGCAGTGAAAAAAACACTCGAAGAAATGGCATTTCCGCTTGTACCGGAAAAAGCTTATAAAACAGTTGAGGACATTATGAGAAAAGGAGAAATTTCAACTTCTCCCATTGTAAACCAATTTGAAGAAAAATTCAGAAAATACATAGGCTGCGAATACGGACTTTGTTATGTTAACGGAACAACCGCAATACAGAGTGCTCTTTTTGTCGCAGGCGTTGGAGCGGGAGACGAGGTTATTGTACCTTCTTTTACATTCTGGGCTTCGGTTGGACCTGTTGTTGCGAATAAATCCATTCCCGTTTTTGCAGATGTTGATATATTTACACAGACTCTTACCGCAGAAACCATTAAAAAATGTATAACCAAAAGAACTAAGGCGATTTTAGTTGTTCATGTATGGGGAACTCCCTGCGATATGGATCCCATTATGGCACTTGCAAAAGAATATAATATTAAAGTAATCGAGGACTGCTCTCATGCTCACGGTGCCGAATACAAGGGCAGAAAGGTTGGCTCGATAGGTGATATAGGCTGTTTCTCTCTTCAGGGCTCAAAAGTTCTTCCCGCAGGTGAGGGCGGAATAATGGTAACAAATAGTAAAGAATATTATGAACGCGCAATAGCGCTTGGTCATTACGAAAGAATTAAAACTTTAGACGACAGCTCGGAATATAAAAAATACATACTCACAGGTCTTGGCTTCAAGCATCGTGTTCATCCTATACCCATAGCTATTGCAGATGCACAGCTTGACTTGCTCGACGAACGAAACAGGATAAGAAAAGAAAATGCACTTTATTTTGAAAGTCTTATTTCCGATCTGGACTTCATAGATTTTCAGAAGATACCGGAGGGTGCAGAAAGAATATACGCATACCACTACGGAACATATAACAGTGAAAAATTAAAAGGACTCGGACTCTATACCTTCCTCGAAGCATTGTGGGAAGAGGGTGTAATGTGCGGCTCCTGTTCATACGGAGTGCTTCATAAAGCACCTCTTTATACAGAGGGCGCAACAAGCCCGGTATGTTCCTTTGGTTGTCCTTGCTATGATGCTGAATATAAACCTGCCGAATATCTTGAAAGCAGTGAATGTCTTAATAACTGTGCAATACTTCTTGCTCCGAGATTTGAGAATGTAACAAAAGAAGATATTATCGAGCATGCCAATGCCTACAGAAAGATTGTAGCATCGGTTGACGAACTTCTTGAATACGAGGAAAAACATAATAAAGACAAAAAGATTGTATCGAGCGGAAGAAGTATAAGTTACTTTAAAAATTAATTTTAAGAGCGATAAGCATTAAATATGTTTGTCGCTTTTTTGTTGACTACTTAAAGATAATTGTTTAAAATAATACTGAACGGAGGGATAAAATGAATTTCTCATATCTTGATAAGGAAGAATACAAAGATATAAAAATATGTGACAGTGATTTTATGCTGGAATTTTCAAACAACGATAAGTTTTATATAAGAAAATATCTGCGGGATACGAGCGGGCATTCACTTCATCGTCATAAATATATACAGATTAACTATGTTTCTTCGGGTAAAGGTTATCATATAATCAATAACCGCAAGGTTGAAATTTCAAAGGGTGATATATTTGTAATTCCTCCATATGTTCCCCATGTTATTCTGCCCGGAGATGATACCTCTGTTGAAATATATGAATTTGAGTTCAACACCGAGTTTGTATTATCGGACAGGGATATGGAAAACTACGGAAATTGTCTTGATTTTGCATATCTTGAGCCGTTTATGGTTTCGGAGGAAAAGGTAAAAGCTAAATTAAAGCTTGACGAAAAAACAAGGCGTATCACAGAAGAGCTTTTGAACGAAGCGTTAGATGAATATAATACAAAATCTTCGGGATATATTCTTATTGCAAAGGCTGTTTTGTTAAAACTTCTTGTAGTTGTGGGAAGGGCATATTCGGAAGAGATAAAGGGAACAGATACCGAAATTATATTAAACAGATATAAAGATGCAGTTTATCGTGCTGTTGAATATATAGAAGATAATTATTCAGAAAATATAACGCTCAAAGATACTGCGGCAAATACGAACTACTCTCAGTCTCATTTCAGTTATCTCTTCAAGGCGATAACAGGAAAAACCTTTGGTGAATATTTAAGCTTTGTAAGAATAAATAAAGCTGTGGAATTTATCGAAAAAACAGATATGAGCATAACCGAGATTTCTCTCAAGTCGGGATTTAATACGGTTTCCAATTTTAATAAAACGTTTAAAGCTTTAACCGGAACAACTCCGAGAGAATATCGGACAACTTTGAAAGAAATTACAAAAAGTAGCTGATTTCTAAAAAAAAGGGGCTAACATCATATTGAATTTTGATTATGGTGCTTGTATAATGTAATTACATAATGGTTTAATAGTATTCTTCGGAGGATAATGTTGTGAAAATTATAGATATGCATATTCATGCTTTTAATACAGAAATAAATCCCAAGGCGCTTATTGAAAAAATGGAAAAACTCGGTATCTATGGAGGCTGTATCTTTTCAAACTGGCCCGAGCTTAATAATAAAGAATTGGGCACAAGTTTTGACGAGCGTCTTTCAGAGGTTCTTTCATGGTGTGAGGGTTATGAGGACAGACTTTTTCCTATTATGTGGATTCACCCTTATGAAGAAAATATTATCGAAAATATCCACAAAGCAGTTGATAAGGGAATTTGCGGATTTAAGTTTATCTGCTCCAATTATTATGTATATGAAGAAAAGTGTCTTGAGGTATTAAAAGAAATTGCAAAGCTTGATAAACCGGCTATTTTCCATTCGGGAATTTTATGGGATGCTCAGGTTTCTTCAAGCTATAACCGCCCGATAAACTGGGAGTCCCTTCTTGAAATTGAAGGTTTAAGATTTTCAATGGGTCATTGCTCATGGCCCTGGGTTGATGAATGTGTTTCCATGTACGGCAAGTTTCTCGAAGCGGGAAATACAAAAAATACAGCCGAAATGTTTTTCGACATAACCCCCGGAACTCCTCCCATATACAGAAAAGACCTTTTTAACAAGCTTTTCACTATAGGTTATGATGTTGGAAATAATATAATGTATGGCAGCGATTCCTCGGCAGATAAATATACTGCGGATTTTATAGTCGACTGTCTTGAAAGAGATACAAAAATTATGGACGAATTGGGAGTTTCTCTCGAAATAAGAGAAAACCTTTATTATAAAAATCTTATGAGGTTTTTAGGTAAAACTCCTGTTAAAATTGAGCATTTCAAGCCTGAACCTGATAAAATCTCTCTGTGGAACTGCGAGAATAAAGAGGTTTATAAGACAATAGAGAAATATTATAAATACATAGATTTTCCCAAAGAATACGATGTTGAGTTTAAAGAAGCGCTTGAGGAAATTAAAATTTCTGATGCAATTTCAATAGACAGATATAATTTCAAAGAAAAAGACGGCAGAAGAAATTTTCTTTCTTATCTTTTTATGTGCGAAGCACTTGAGAAGAAATATGAAGAAAGAAATATTCCAAAAGATATAATGAAAGATACTTTAAAAGACCTGATAATCTGGACTAATACCTGGTCTGATATTAAAGGCGGTCTTTATCTCGGAGAAATAGACTGGCTTTCAAATCATCTTAAAATGAAATTGTTCAGACTTGGCAGACTCCAGTTCTGTATGGGAAAAGCAAAAAAGAATATTCCCGAAAAAAATCTCAAAGTCGGGGATAATGTTATTGAAATTCATATTCCCGAGGGTGAAAGCTTAACCATTGAAAAATGTAAGGAGTCTATCAGCCTTGCAAAAGACTTCTTCAAAAAGTATTTCCCCGAATTTGAATATAAGCACTTTACCTGCCACTCATGGCTTATGGACGATACTTTGAAAGAACTGCTTTCTGAAAACAGTAATATTATAAAATTTATGGACATGTTTGAAAGATTTCATCCTGAAAAGGACGATGCAATTTTAAGATATGTGTTTAACTGGAAGACAACAAGACTCAATCTTCATAAGGAATCGGCTAACTCTTCCTTTGCTGTTAAAATAAAAGATTATATTAAAAATAACAGAGATTTTTATTCTGCATACGGAGTTATAGATAAAAATTGAGCGGAGGTGCTTGGTGTGATTACATTAAGAAGACTTGTTCAGATACAATCTATTTTTTCAGCTTTCGAGCCTATATACGAAGAAAAATTTCAATATGATGGCGAAAGACATAATTTCTGGGAGCTTGTCTATGTTGTGGACGGTTGCGCAGGAATACTTGAAGACGATAAAATCTATGAGCTCTCGCCGGGTGAAGCGATTTTTCATATGCCTATGGAGTTTCATCGATTGTGGGCAAATAATAATAAAAAGCTGCACCTTATAGTGATTTCCTTTTCTCTTTATGGTGCGGATGTCAGCGCTTTGGGAAAAGGTGTTTTCCGTCTGGACGAGGAATGTTATAAAATACTGCGCGAAGCATTGGATGCTGCCTGTCATTGCTCGGAATTTGATGATGAAATAAAAAACCAGCTTATTTCAAACAATCTCGAACGGCTTATCCTTAAACTTCTTGCAGAGCATTCAGAAACTCAAAAACAAAAGAAAGCAAAAGGCGACAGTAATTATCAGAATGTAATAAAAATTATGAGTGATAATATAGATAAAAGGCTTTCG
>JAZOOC010000225.1:0-11660 GCA_045654825.1 Clostridia bacterium
CTCGCGGCGAATTTGCGGGACTTGTTGCTAAAGTTTATTTTCAGGATATTTTCAATAAGACTTCTGTTACTGAAAACTTCAGCGATGTATCATCCGAGTATGAATATTTTTCGGAAATTGCCTCTTTAAGAGATTTGAAAATAATAAAAGGCGACGGATTTAATAATTTTTATCCCGAGCGTCAAATACTCTTCAATGATGCGGTAACTATACTCATTAATATGCTTAATTATGGATTTTATGCAGAGTCAAAAGGAGGATATCCCGGCGGGTATTTGCTTACCGCTAAATATCTCGGGATTTTAAATAATGTTGAAATTTCTTCTTATCTGAAAGGCTCCGACGCATTGCTTCTTATCTATAATTCTCTTTTTGTTAATGAAATGGCATTGGATAGTATTTCGGAAGAATTTAACTATAAGGTAAATTATAAAAATGTTCTTTTAGAAAGATTTAATATAACAAAATATGATGTTATTTTAGTAAATGACGGCATAATCAGCGATTCAAACAGCGGTGGATTTTCAGAAAATATGGTAGCTGTAAAAGATGTAAAGAGCGGAAATCTTATGCATTTTAAATACCTTAATCCGGATATATGCTCTTATTTTGGATATCGTCTTAAAATATATGTTAAGTACGATAAAGAAACAGAAACTAATAAAATAATAAATTTTGTTCCGGACGAAAATTGCATAGTCAGCGAAGTTAATTGCGAAGATATAATCAATTCAGTCTCAGGTATGATTGAATATAAAAAAGATGCTCAAAATGGAATATTCAAAAAAATTACCTATAATCCTTCAAAAGCTCAGGTATACATAAACGGTGTGAAAAGAATAGATTATACCAATGAAGACTTTGTATCCGGAAGCGGATTTGTAAGATTTATAGATAATAATCAGGACGGCTCTTATGATTATATATTGATTAATAAAATTAATTATAATGTTGTTGCCGACTATGTATTTGCAGATGAAAAAACTGTTTTTTGCAAGTTAAATCCAAGAAATAATCTGATATTTGACGATTCAGTTGTATACAGAATACAAAGCGGTATGAAAAATGTTGACATTGCTGAGATTTCTCAAAATGATATTTTATCTGTATGTAAATCAGAAAGAACGGTTGACGGCAAAGATATGTATTTCATATATCTTTCAAGGGAAGTTATATCAGGAAAAATCGACGGATTGAGTGAAGGGGAAAGATTATTAAATATTTCAGATGAAAATGGTAATTATGAGCTTTATATATCTCCTTTATATCTGAGTGCAAAGCCTCGTCTTTTTTCTTCAGTTTCTCTTAAATCCGAAACAACCTTCAGAATGGATATAACAGGAAACATTGCATATATTGATAAATTGGTTTCCGATAATGACAATTATATGTATGTTATAAATGTCGGAAAGCCAAAACAATTCGAACTTCCCGTAGTAAAAGTTCTTACATCAGACGGCAATCTTGAAATTTACGATATTTCAACAAATGTAAAAATAGATAATGAATGTTTAGACGGCAAAAATCGCAACAACATAAATACGAGTGAATATGATGAAATTGTTGAACTGCTTTCGAGAAGAAACGATGATCAGATATATCATATAAGAAATGATGAGATGTCAGAAAAATATAATCAAAGCAATACAGCTATAACCCCTCGTTTATGCAAGATTCTTATGAATTCAAAAAAAGAAATAATATCCATAGATACAGATTATCAGAATGGAGAAATTTGTGATTATGACAGCTTAACAGATGGAACCAGAATATGGAGAACGGTTAATTATGTTCCCTCAACCTCTACTTTCGATGGCTCATTTTTCTTAACGGGAGATACTGTTGTTTTAAAGGTGGCTGATATAGACCGATATAATAAGCCTTCAAATTTAAGCAATCTGTTAATTAATACATTTGAAGCAGATTCATCCCTTACTTCTTCCTATTCTGCTATTACCCCCGCTGCATTGCAGGGTAAAAATCTCTATGATGTTCAAGTTTATGATGTGGACGAGGAAACAGGCGTTGCAGGAGCTTGTTTAATAAGGGGTATAGATATAGAAAAAGACGATAATATAACCGGTGAATTCGGAGTCTTTTTGCAAATTACAGATTATTATGATGAATTGTTGGGTCCCGTAAAAAAGCTCTATTACTATTCAAATAACCAAACAAAATCAGCAGTTATAGATACAGAAACATTACATCCCTGGTATATGAATATTATGTTCGGCGGAACTTATCCGGAAAGTATATCATCGGATTCTGAAGGCAATGAAACAATAAATTCTACAGTAAATGTTGAACCTCTCAAAAAAGGCGATATTATACATATCAAGCTTAGCGGAAATAAAATTGATTCAATCGGCAGAGAATTGAATCTGAGTTTAATAAATCAAAAACGAGAATCTACCTATCGTGCAAATATGGGTTCAGCATATGTATTTTCATATTCCCCTACATCTTTTACAATTCCCTTTGACCATAGAGGAACCAGTAATACAACCGGATATAATGCAACCTATAATATGGAACTTGGAATAGCAAAAAGCATGTCAGGAAATGTTTTGGCTTTAATGCAGAATTATAATGATGCTGCAGGAACACGTTATGGAACATTAAATGATTATATAAACGGCAATGTTCTTGTCAATACGAGATATTTAACTCTTTCACAGAATAATTTAAATATTACAACCATTGAAGAGACAAGATGCAACAAAAATGGTGATGATTGTTCTGTTATAGTTCGTGAAGGAAAATTATCAGATATCCATCTGATGAATTCTTATGGAACGGACGGCTTTTATAATGCCTCAAGAATATATGCATATAATGCAAAAGGCAATGTGAAAAGCATATATATAGTAAACACACTTTCAACACATAACAGATAGGAGGAATATATATGTTAAAAAGAATTATTTCTGTTTTTCTTGTAACAGTATTATTTTCGTTCAATACTGTTGTGTTTTCCTCTGATTATTCAAATCATTGGGCATATGAAGAAGTTTCCTATCTTGAGCAAAAAGGGATTATGACCGGTGATGAAGGTGGTATGAGATTAGATTCCCCTGTAAAAAGAGCAGAATTTGCTAAACTGGTAAATAAAAATTTTAATCTCACTCAAAAAAGCGAAAATATATTTTTAGATATCAATACAGCTCAATGGTTTTATGATGATATATTAATTGCTTACGGATGCGGTTATTTAAAAGGGGACGGTGCTTATGCCAACCCTGAAAAGTATATCACAAGAGCTGAAGCGGCTGTTATGCTGTCAAGACTGGTAAACAGAAGCGGTCTTAATAAAAAATATACTTTTAATGATGAAGCTTTGATCCCTGATTGGGCGAAGGATGCCATTAATACGATGGTAGAGTTATCTGTTATGACAGGATACGGTGACGGTACCTTCAAACCATCAAATACTCTTACCAGAGCCGAAGCGGCATCTATTCTTGTAAGAATTGAAGATCATAATATTTTTGAAACATATAAAGAAACCGATATAAAAGACTTCAATAATCCGGCTGTTATAACACCATCCGCATCGTCAGGCGGCGGAGGTGGAGGCGGCGGAGGCGGCGGAGGGAACGGTGGAAGCGGCGGAGCTGTTTCTACGAGCATTCCGTCCCCTGTATTAACGGTGCTTGAAGCTGATAACACACTTCACTACACAAGTGCAGTATCCGGAAATTATACTCTAAGGATTATCCGCAAAACCGATAATATAAATACAGAAAAATTTGTCCTTTCTTCAGAGACCTCAAAAAATATTTCAGCTGAGCTCAATGAACTTATGAGCACTGATAGAAAACCTGTTGAAACATTTAGTATTTCAGCAATGGTAACAACTTTAAGCGGAAGTTCAGCTTATTCAGCTCCTGTTGAGGTTACAGTTAATAATCCGGTTACGGTTATTCCGGAAATAAATGTAGCTCAAAGCTTTGACATGAACGATGAAGAAAGCATAGTATTAAGCTGGACGAAGGATGTAACTGTTTCCTCCTATGCTATAGAATTGGATTTTAATGACGGCTCAGGCTTTTTTGGACCTATATCATATGCAGAGAACGGAAATGAATTGAGCTATACTCTCAGTGAAGAGCAGATAAATAAAATCGTTCCCGGCGCAAAAATTAAAATCAATGCAATAAAGGCAGATGACAGTATAATTCAGGCAGAAGAAGTTATAAAGGATTTAGACCTGCCTATCTATGGAGGAAAAACAGGGGATTATAATAAAATAATCAATCAAAGACATTTTAATAATATAAAATACAATTCATCAGATAAATTTGTTGTTGAAAAAGATATTATGCTGACAAACTATACACCATTTGTATTCAGCGGAACCTTGAAAGGGAATAGCAGTTCGGATTTAAAAGCTATAACTATGAATATTAACCTTTCAACTACTGATTATGTCGGACTTTTTACAAGTCTTACAGGTTCATTTTCAATATCAGATTTAATCTTAAAAGGAACAGTTAAAGGAAGAAATAATGTAGGAGCACTTGCAGGAAAAACCTCAACAGATGAGCTTTCTGTTTCAAGCAATGCCAAAATAATAAATGTTATAAACGAAGCTGAAGTTACAGCAAATACATACGCAGCAGGATTTATAGGCAGAGCATATGATAACGGAAGCGGAAATCTTACTGTTGAGAGATTGGTAAATAAGGGCGAAATCAAAGCTAACGGTAATTATGCCGGAGGTATTTTCGGACTTTCAACAACTATTAAAAACAGTTATCTTGCAAATACAGCTTCTGTTACAGCTTCGTCTTATGCAGGCGGAATAGGTGCATGGAGCTATACGTCCTTCAATAAATGCTACAATACAGGTGATATTACCTCTAACGGATATAGCGGTGGAATTTACGGAGAGCAAAAGGGTTCTTCGGTTACAAATTCTTTTAACTACGGAAAAATTGCCGGCAGTACAATAGGCGGTATTACCGGAATTATAACAACAGATAATGCTTTGATAAAAAACTGTTATACTGCTGAAAATATTGAAGGTGACAACGAATTCATCGGAAAACCAAAAGCAGGCGGCTCGCTTGTGTTTGAGGATTGCTATTATAAAAGTGATGTCTTAAAGGATGATTCAAAAGTAGGTACAACACCTTTGACTCTCTCTCAAATGAAGCAGCTTTCGAGTTTCTCTCAATTTTCAGATACTGTATGGGAAATAACTCAGGATTCACAATATCCGTTGCCGTCTTTGATTTCGTTTCCTGTGGTTTTCAGACAGAAGGCGCTTTCAAAGGCTACGGTTAATACAGTTGAATATGACGATAGCACAAAAAAACTGACAGTTAATCTTAACGGAGTGGAAAATGCAGTAGGTTATAAGGTGGAGATTGTCGGAACTGATATCTCTGAAATATTTACTGAGCTAACCGATATTTTGGATGTTTCAACTCTTACATATAACGAAACCTATATGATTAAAGTTACTGCACTCGGAGACGGGAAAATTTATACCGATGCTGAACCTTCTTTGTATAACTATGAGCATAGAAAAAGCAAGCTTCCGACTCCGGTGTTTTCAATAACCGAGGCTGAATGGAGCAATACATACGGTGATGAGGCTTATTTGGTAAGCTGGAGCGAGGTAAATAATGCGGTTGGCTATGAAATTTATCTCAGCGACGGCACAAATAACATAACAGCTCAAACAACAACAAATTCCTATATACTTGATGAAACAGTTGCTACACTTGGAAATGTTTATAACTTATATGTTAAAGCGTTGAGTGAGGATGGATATTCGGATTCTGAAAAATCCAACCCCTTTGTTATAGATACAAGATTTGCTGGAACTGCTGAGGTTGATTCTGAAGACTACAGCTTAATCGGTGTATCAAGACATCTCTCATATATAGCTGATAACCTTTCGGGAAATTATCTGGTAATAGCTGATTTTGAGGATTACGATTATCTTTACGACCAGATTTCGGATAATGCATTCTCCGGAAAGCTTGTTGGTTATGACCTTGAAGCAGATGAAAAAATAAAGAGAAATATTTATGTTGAAATTGCAGATAACGGTCTTTTTGCAAAAGCTACTTCAGGCTTTTATATCAGTCATATTATTTTGAATGGAAGCATAACTTCATCGGTAAAAAATACCGGCGGATTTATTGGCGAAATTGTTTCCGGTGGAACCGGTTCGGGTATTTTCCACTGTGTTAACAATGCTTCGGTAACAGGAACTATAGCTTCGAATGTCTGTCAGACCTATGGCGGTTTTATCGGCTATGGCTATAAAACGGGCTATTCAATTGAAAACTGTATAAATAACGGAGCAATAACCTCGGGCGGTACTGAAGTAGGCGGTATTGTCGGAATTGCGGCAAAAATAAGCATTAAAAATTGTGCAAATACCGGTGAAATAAAGGCAAACCATACAGGAGTTCCCAATGCAGGCGGTATTGTAGGTCACAATTATGCGATTATTGAAAATTGTTATAATACGGGAAGTATAACAATTAAAGATTCAGCAGGCGGTATCGCAGGTACTAACAAAAGCGGAAGCGAAATAAGAAACTGCTTTAATTTAGGTAATGTTAAGGCTACCAACGGTGTTTCAGGTGGTATTGTCGGAAAAATCAATGGTAATTCAAATGTAGAATGTTGTTATAACAGGGGAACGGTAACTGCAACAACCACAGGTGGTGTTTATGGAAGCGTGGTAAGCGGATATACGGTTGCTTTATTAAACAATTATTATCTTGCAGGGGAAACAAATTTGGCTACCGGAGCGATTTCCTCTGATGATATGATGAATCTTAATAACTTTAGCGGATTTTCATCAAATGTATGGATAATAGATACCGAAAATACAACCTATCCTTATCCCAATATAAAAACAAATTTATATAAAAAGAAAGCAGGGATATAATGAAAAAAATAATATCGTTTTTAATCACAGCTGCTATTCTTTTAAGCAATATAACAACAGCTTTTGCTTATACTTATGAGAGCTATATATATGAAAAACAAGATAGGGAGAGCATCAATTTATCTTATCTTATAGAATCAATCACTCCCGAAATGTATGAGCTTGACGGAGTAACAAGCTCTCTTGTGAATGCATCAAACACAAAAAAGCTCTATGACGGAACATATGAGCTTGGCGGAACAAATTATGCACATATCGGAAGTAATCAGACAAGATATGCAAAGCTTCATATAAAATTCAAAGAGGAGATAAGCTTTAATAAAGTACTGATGTTTGATATGGGTGCAAATACAGTTGCCTTCACCTTTGAGAAGCTCGAAAATAGTGAGTGGGTTCCGTTTTTTGAGTATAACAGAGTTGGAGAACAGTATAAATATTGCTATTTTCCGACTGAAACCTTGTCAGAAATGCGTATTAATGTAACGGATATTACTACTCAGAACGAATCTTCTTACTTCACATTTCTTTTAACAGAAATAGAGTTTTATAATATTTCTTCACCGGATTTTTATAGATTACAGGGAATGATTGATACAGCTGAAAGCTTTCTTAACGAAGCGGAAAATTCCGGCAAGCCTTATTATGAAGACAGGATTAATGAGCTTAAAGCAGCTGTTTTGGAAAGTAAAAAAATCGTAAGTGATGCTGATGTAGAACCCTATGAAGCAGAAGAAGCATACAGATTTTTAGAAGACAAATACTATAATGCTTCAAGGTATTTAAACTATCCCCGTGAAGAATATGAAAAGGTAATATATAATTATAAAAATTTCGCAACAGCGGCCAATGAGGAATGGACCGATGAGCAAATTGAAAGCTTTGATAAAACCATAGATTCCACAGAAACAATCTGGAAGACTATGATAAAAGACGATTCAACGGATATGCTCTGGGAAAGCATTGGCACAGTTTCCGATTTAAAGGCTAAAAACAACAGTAACGATGCGGGTAAAATAACTTCAAATTTAAGAAAAATGGCTGTTGCGGCAACTCATAAATATAGTCGCCTTAAAGGAAATCCCGAGCTTATTTCCGATATCGAATATGGTATGGATAAATTTTTCAAATACTATTTCGGTGAAGGAATAGAGTGGTTTGGAACAAGCTGTTGGAATTATATTATAGGTTTTCCGAAAGGGTTTGGTCAAACCTCTGCATTAATGTACGATGTATTACCTGAAGAAAAAATACTGTATTATTGCAATCAGTTATATAGCCAGTTAAGACCGGACTATGTAAGATTTTCCGGAACTAACTGTTATGATACAGCATATGGTGCGGCATTGTTTGGAGCAATATTAGGATATGATTATCTGATTTCCAATCTTTATGACAAGCTGTATGCAGACCTCATCGTAAAAGATACTCTCGGTGGCGGCGACGGATATTATGATGATAATTCATATATCTTTCACACTAAAGTACCCTATGCAGGTACATACGGCATCAGCGGATATAAGTATTTCAACAGTGTGTTTACTATCCTTAAAGGAACAAGCTGGATAGGGGATACAGATGCCATAACCGAGTATATGACGAATGTTTCCATAAATGTGTATTTACCAAGACTTATAAACGATGTTATGCCCTTTATATTCAACGGGCGTGCGACAACCGCACTTAATCAGGAAATTGCGGCAGGAAGCAATGTTCTTATTTCGCTTGCCGATTCCGGTTATTTATTTGAAGAACCATACAGAACGAATCTTCTTTCAAAGGTAAAATGGCTGGTTCTTAATACGGAGGCAGATTTCTGGCAAGGAGTAGCGGATAATCAAAATATATGGAGGCTTTTAAACGACAGCTCCATTATACCTGTAAAGCCGGAAGAAAACAGCAAGGTATACAGATATGAGGGCAGAGTTCTTCACAGGCGTGATGACTGGACTATGGGACTTTCCATGTATGCTAAATGGTTATTGAGATTTGAAACCTTAAACGGCCAGAATTCCAGAGGCTGGCTTATAAATTCAGGTGCAACATATTTCTGGGACGAAGACTATACCCATTATTCAGATGGATATATGCTTACTGCGGATATGCAGAGAGTGCCCGGTGTTACGGCAGAAAAAATAGAGTATCCAAAGCTTAACAGTCTTACAAGTGTCATGCAAATTCCGGAAAATGACTATGCTAACGGTGTTACCGTAGATGGAAAATATTCAGCGGCAGGCTTTGAAACCGATAACTATGATTCAGAGCTTACTGCAAGAAAATCCTATTTTATGTTTGATGATGAAGTTGTAATGCTCGGTTCTTCAATTTCTCTTCCAACGGGAAAAAATGAGGTTGAAACAACTGTCAATCAGAGATTGTTAAGTGATAATAACTTAAACGACATATCAATCAACGGCGAAAGCATTAATTCAATGACTGTGGATGATAAGCTTTATGAAAACACAACATATGCTCATATGCAGGGAAGAACTGAAAATTCAATGTTCGGATACTATTTCCCGGGTGGCAGTGATGTATATGTTAATAAAAAAACAGTTACCAATTTAAGAAAAGATATTGACTGGTATTCATATACCAACGACAGTACTCAGACAGAAACGCTCGGAACTATTTATTTAAGTCATGGAGCTAATCCTGTAAAGGATACATATAAGTATGCTGTATTACCGGGAAAAACATCTGAGGAAACTTTAAAATACAGTGAAAATCCTGATTTCGAAATTCTTGCTCAGACAGATAATTTCCATGCTGTAAGAGAAAAAACACTTGATACTGTCGGTCTTGTTAACTTTGAAAAAAGCTTCGCTTCTGCGGGCGGTATTTCGGTGGATAACAAAAGTATAGCAATGCTTTCCAAAAAATCCGGGATTGCAGAGCTTGCAATAAGTGATCCAACCGGAACAGAGAAAATCATAAATGTTGAACTTGATGTTGAAGGAACAGATATTATCGAGAAATCAGACAGAATTAAAATTCTTTCTCTTTCACCAAAGGTAAAGCTCGAAGTAGATGTATCTGACGCACAGGCAGAAATTTTAACCCTTAAGCTTAAAATTAAAGGAGCAAGAACCGGAAAAAGCATAGACGCCTTTGAGGATATAAAAGGTCACTGGGCGTTTGACCATATTAAAACTGCTGTTGAAAGCGGTCTTATGAATGGTAAAAGCGAAAATGTTTTTGCACCGGATGAATATATAACAAGGGCAGAAGCTGCAGTTTTATTAACAAATTTTAAAGGCTACGAGCTTATAAGATATACAGGCGATTATATTGATGTTAACCGAGCTGAATGGTTTTCAAGATATGTTGCAGCTGTATCTGAAGCAGGGATTATGAAAGGAAGCGGAAGATTCTTCCGACCTCTTGATAAGCTCACAAGAGAGGAAATGTTTAAGCTTATATCAGTTGCAGGAGAGCTTAAGGGAAAAACTTCACTTGAGTTTACAGATGCTGATAAGCTTTCAGGATGGGCAACAGCTTATGCCAAAGCGGCTGTGTTCAACGGAATTATAACAGGAAACGACAAAAATGAGCTTAACCCATCAGGATATATTACCAGAGCAGAAGCGGCGGTAATATTTAACAGACTGGATACACTTTTAAACAAAGTGACAGAATAAAAAATTAAGGAAGGTATTTAAAATGAAAGGTAAAAAACTAATTTCAGTTCTTTTATCCATGGCAATGATTCTTTCGCTTTTAAGCTTTTCAGTATTTGCTGAAAATGCTCAGGGTGATGGAACAGCAGAATCCCCTTATCTTATTACAGAAGGCACGCAGCTTGCCGAACTTCTCACAAACGATTCAACAAAGGTATTTCATATCATAAAAGATATTGAATTACCTTCGACCTATGTACCTGTAACCGGCTTTAGTGGTCAGCTTATAGGGTACAATGCAAATGGTACAGCTGAAGAAATGAGAACGATTAAAGTAACCATTTCCGGTCAAGGACTTTTTGCAACGGCATCAGCAGGATTCTATATCAGTCATATTACTTTAAAAGGTAG
This sequence comes from Clostridia bacterium, assembly GCA_045654825.1. Classification (GTDB taxonomy): domain Bacteria; phylum Bacillota; class Clostridia; order UMGS1840; family HGM11507; genus JAZQFU01. The sequence continues at coordinate 10,945 of JAZOOC010000225.1, forward strand.
TGTAACATCATCAGTCGCAAATACAGGTGGATTTATCGGTCAAGTAACTTCTGCAAGCGCAGGAGACGGAATATTCAATTGTGTAAACGATGCTTCTGTAACAGGTACAGTGGCAAGTAATGTTTGTCAGACCTATGGTGGCTTTATAGGCAATGGTTATAAGTCGGGTTACACTCTTGAAAATTGTATTAACAATGGCGCGGTAACCTCAGGCGGTACACAGGCAGGTGGTCTTATAGGAATTTCATCAACCAACATAATTAAAAATTGTGTTAATACTGGTGTAGTAAAAGCAAAGAATACAGGAGTTCCCGATATTGGCGGTCTTGTAGGTCAAAGTTATGCGACTATAGAAGAATCATATAATACTGGTGATGTAACAGGTCAGAAGTATGTTGGTGGTATCGCAGGACAGGTTAAAGGCGGAAGTATTGAAAACTGCTTTAACATAGGTGCTATAACAGCTACTAACGGTGCTGCAGGTGGAATTGTCGGATACATAAATTATTCGGCTGAAATACAATATAATTATAACAGAGGTGTTATTGAAGGTACAACCACAGGAGGAATATACGGTAGTGTAGCCTCCGGTAAAACACCAACTTTAACAAGTAATTACTACCTTGCAGAAACCACTGATTTAACAACAGGCGCATTAACTTCAGCACAAATGAAAGTAAAAACTAATTATGCAGGCTTTGATTCAACAATCTGGG
>JAZOOC010000226.1:0-3068 GCA_045654825.1 Clostridia bacterium
CAGCATTTTTATAAACATCGCCTCCGGCTATGCCGCCGATACACCACGGCAGATTTTTCGCGCCGTTTCTCGAGCCGCTTGATGTAATTGAAGCCTTATTTGTTATATTTTTTATGGTTGCGCCGTCAATTTTTCCGGCAACAGAGCCTACATATCCTCTACCGGACACACTTCCTTCAATAATAAGATTTTCTATTGTTCCGCCCTTTAACATAGCAACAAGGCCCTGGTAATTATATACAGAGGTTATATCAAGATATACGGTAGGCTGAGTTCCCGTTCCCTGTTTATCTCCGATAATTTTACCGGTGAATGCTTCTGGCTCAGTGCTGTATGCTGAAACTGCTCCAATAGAAGCTGTTACAGCTTCAGTTTCACTTCCAATATCGTCAATTACCTTATAAGATTTATCCAGTCCCCAGTCTCCTGTACCTATCTTAGCAAAATCAGCTACAGTCATAATAAGATATGGGAATTGATCTGTTCCATCCATTTTCGGATTAAGCCGTATGCTATATTCATAAACCTCTCCGCCAAAGGTTGTTTTAACAGTGGCTATTCCGGGTATAAACGAAGGTAAAGTTATATCGACATCTGCCGAAGCCATAATAGGCTCTGCAGTAATTTCCGGAATACTGCTAAGGTTATTTACCTCATAATTCAGTGTGCGTTTATCAAAGTCTGCTATACTTACTCCGTCAAGCTTGATATCTGCAAGCATTCCCTCGGTACCGTTGGGGAAGCTCTCTTCTTTTGACAAAGCATTTTTAAAGCTGAGACCGTCATAAACAAATAATTTGATAAATGTGTTTTCAGCCTTTGTACAGTTTAATGAAAACTCAACTAATTTTGTCTCATTTTGTGAAAAGGTCAAATTTGTTTCATAATCTGCAAAACGAATAATATATGAATCCTCAGTCCCCTCGCACAAGGCTGCGATTACAGTTGCAGAAGATAATTCTGAAGAGCTTTTTATCCATGATTTTACATTCAATGTACCAATTTCTGTCGTTGCAATCTGTGTTCCTGAAGAATTATAAATTTTGATTGCTTCCACTGAGCAGGTAAAATCTTCTGCAGCAAAAACAAAAGTATTTACACCTAACAAAAACACGAATAAAAGGGATAAAGAAATTATTTTTCTATGCTTATTCATAAACAATTACCTCTTTTAAAATATCTCTGTTTCCAAGTGCAATAACTGTTGAGCCTACCGAAATTTCGCCAATGCTTCCTGTTCGTATTGTACCCTTTGCAGTATTTACAACAGTTACGGTTATTCCACTCATTTCAAACGGATAATTTCTTTCGTCATAGTCTGTTTCATCATTGGGCTGTCTTGCCGATATTCCTCTGGTTTTGATATTAAATATACTGTTATCTTTATAAACCAAGCTGCCTTTCAGTATTTGAACCTCTCTTGCCATAGGATGCAATCCACCGCCGCCGAGATATATCATACCTTTACTATAATTTTTGTATGCATCAACATCATAGTAGAGCATATATGAAGAAAGCTCTCCTTTAGCATTCGTATCGAAAATAAATATATCACCGGTTTTAAAATCTTTTAATTTTTTTGTTGTATTTATAAACATATCAACTGCAGATTGCTGATGCGCAACCTCAGGTCTTGCATAAACAAGTGATTTGGAAAGATTTACACTGTTTACCTCACCGTTTTTGTAATAGTAAATCTTTTTAGTGGGAACACCCTCGTCGTTAAGTATATCAGTTGATTTCAAATACACACAGATATCCAATGGATATTTTGAAAAGGCCTCGTCTATAGTAACCTCTCTGTCGTTACCGGCTACTGTTGAGATTGTGCTTATGAATATCGCTGCTTTAGCTGCACCGCTTTCGCCGACATCATAAAATTTAAGACCTGTACCATAGCTTATAGAGGTATTAAAGCTGCCTACACGAGATAGTTCTTCAACAAATTCTCCTGTTTCAGAGCTTTTGTATATATGAAACATAACTGTTCCGGATATTCCAACGCCGTCAATAACCTTATATCCTTTAATTTCAGAACCTACTGATGCTTTGCTTAAGATAAGCTTTGTTTCTTCTTCTCCTGCTGTTCCGATAGGTGCCGATGCAGTCTGCAGCATTTTTATCTTCCCATCATTATTAAGCTCATATACAATTAACCCTTTATCGACATTTTCACTATCATTTTTCAAAGCTGTTATAACATAATCATCAGTTTTTGGTTGCAGATTAAAGGTTACATTATCATCCAATTCATAAATACTTATTCTGCCGTCAAGGGTAAGAAGCTTTATCATTCCTGCCCCTTCAAAAGATGGGTCTTTTCCCACAGATATTGTATATCCGTAATTTTTACCTGTATTAATACTTACCCTGGCAACATTTCCCATAAAATCGAGAAACATATCAAACTGTGCATTTACAGATAAAAGTGACTCGTTTTCTGCATTGCTTAAAACATTGTATGTAATATCGTTTATAGTTACTTTTTTAATCACATCAACAAAAACTTCGTAAGGAATACCCGATACCTTTTCATCCGAGGCATTAATAACAATTCCATCACCCGAGCAATAATAAGAAATAACATCATCTGTTTTAATATCTTCTATATAATATATCTCTGAACCGTTTCTTGAAGCAGAAACAATACTGCTCTCTTTAATCTGAATATAGCTTTTGTTATCAACCTTGGTGTTATTTAAATAAATTCTTTTATTTACCGAATCTATACCGGCAACTGTATCAGTTACATATTCCTCGATGCTGATAATTTTATATCCTGTAGGAATTGAAGAGTCTCCATTATCAATAAAGGTAACGGTTCCGTTTAATAAGCTGTCTGTAATAAGCGAATAATCAAAAGGAACGGCAATTCCGTTTTTAATCATTATGCTTTTTACGGTAACAGGAATTTTTTCGGTGTTACCGTCAGAATACTCATATACCAATTCACCATTTTTTCTTTTGAAGAAATTCGGATACAACGAATATGTTTTGATTTTTTCATTACAGGGTGCAATATATATAATTTCATTTTCGTTTTCAGCTGCTGTTGAATAAATATAATC
>JAZOOC010000227.1:0-5394 GCA_045654825.1 Clostridia bacterium
TGGCTCACAGAACGACATGGCTACGATCCGACTTATTATAACTGATTTAAACTTTTTCATACATCCTCCTTAAAATCTGAAATACAAGAACGGATTAAAAGCACCGTCTGCAAGAAATGCCGTAACAACAAAACCGAGAATTAAAAGAACGGGAATTTCCAAAACATCAATAATTTTTTCTGCTTTTTCATTCTTTTTAAAAGAATTTATTATATATTTGGGAATTGGAGTTGCTCCCAGAACGGCAACAAGAAGAATTATGCCGTAACTTTTGATATAATAAATACTTTCAGCCGAAAAAGCGGGCAAACCGGAAAAACCGAACATTCCTTTTAAAACATCTATTGCCCCGCCCATTCCCGATGCGGAGAATATTGCAAAGCTTACGGCGGTAACAAACAACAGATATACTCTTGCTATTACCTTTGATTTTTCAAGGTATTTATAGAGAAAGAATTTTTCTATAAGAAGAAGAATTCCAAAATAAATTCCCCATACTATAAAATTCCATTCTGCACCGTGCCAGAAGCCGGTAAGAAACCAGACTGTGAAAATATTTATTAAAAGTCTCGGCTTTGAAACTCTGTTTCCGCCCATTGGAATATAAACATAATCTCTGAACCACTGACCGAGAGACATATGCCATCTTCTCCAGAACTCTGTTACACTTTTTGAGATGAATGGATAATTGAAGTTTTCAAGAAATTCAAATCCTAAAATTTTACCAAGTCCAATTGCCATATCTGAATATCCCGAAAAGTCAAAATAAATCTGGAGCATATATGCGAATATAAAAATCCAGTAAAAGAAAACCGACTTATCCGAAGAAAGCTGAAAGCTGTCGCAAAGCTCTCCTAAAACATTGGCAATAAGAACTTTTTTGGATAAACCGAGCACAAATCGTCTTATACCTAAAGAAATTTTTTCAAAACTGTGAGTTCTTTCTCTCAGCTCTTTTTCCACATCCGAATATCTTACAATAGGACCTGCAATAAGCTGAGGGAAAAGGGTTACATAGGTAGCCAGAGTAACGGGATTTTTCTGTGCCGCAACCTTATTTCTGTAAACATCTATTGTATAGCTTAAAATCTGGAATGTATAAAAGCTTATCCCAACAGGAAGCACAATTTTAAGCAAGGGTATTGAAAGCCCGGTTGCCCGGTTGAAATTAACTATAAAGAAATCGGCATATTTAAAATAAATAAGTCCCGCAAGAGTGCCGATAACCGACAAGACAAAAACCGTCTTTGAAAGAACGCGGTTTTTAAATTTTTCAATCAAAATTCCCGCAGCATAATTTAAAACGATTGTTGCAAGCATAAGAAATACATATTTCGGCTCTCCCCAGCCGTAGAATAACAGGCTCATTAAAAGAAGCGCCGAATTCTTAAGCCTTTTGGGAGATATAAAATATATTAATAGTGTTAAGGGCAAAAAATAAAAAAGAAAGGGGATACTTGAGAAGACCATATATTACTCCTTTTATAATAAGGGGATGTTAAAAAACTTAGGAACGCATAAAGCAAAATAAAAGCTCTCTTATAATATTCCTTACAAGCCTTCGCCTTGAGGAGAAGGTGGGTTGCGAAGCAACTCGGATGAGGTGGAAAATAATGCTTTATGCTATTAACAAACTTCGCCTCTCGATGTGCCCTCGCACACCTTCGGGTAACCCAAAACTAAAGTTTTGGCTCAGTTTGTCAATTCCAAAGCTTTTTTCCTATCCCCTAATAAGAACCTCACGAAATTCTAAAAGCCAAAGGCTTAAGAATTTCGGAGAACCTTGTTGTGTTAATTCACAATAAACAGAGGGTGTTTAAAAAGTATAAGTGAACTTCTTAAATACCCTCCTAAATATTACTCTTCAAATGTTTTATTTGTCATAACAAAGAAAACTTTATTTGCTGCACTTCCGGCAACCATTTCCTCTGCTTCAACACAGATATTCCATCTTAAATTAGCTTCTGCTTTAAGTGTCTGAATAAATTTGGAAATATCTGCTCCGTCCTCCATTGTGAACACATATCCTACGAAAGGAATTGAGCCGATAACGGGTCCGAACATTGCACCCTCTTTAAATCCGTGAATTTCATTGTTAAATCCCGAAAGATAACCGGGCTCAACAGGCATAGCTGCTGCCATAAAGGGAATTATAGAATTTGTTGATAAGCTTTCTGCAATAGAAAGTGCAGTTGCGCCGGCTGTTGCTTTAGCTTTAAAATCAGAGAGAAGAATATTCCCTGCTGTTTTAGGTGTTTCCTGAGGTTTTTCTGCAGGTTTTTCCTGTGGCTTTTCTTCCGGCTTTGTTTCGGGTTTAACTTCGGGTGTAACCGCAGGTTTTTCTGCAGGTTTTTCCTGAGGTTTATTTTCATTTGCTGTCTGATTGTTAACCTGAGGTTTTTCTTCTTTGTTTATCTGAGGCTTTTCTTCCTTTTTAGTTTCCTCTTTTTTGGTTTCTTCTTTTTCAGCTTCAGCGGTTACATCTTTTTTGTCTTCTGTTTCTTCGATTTTGTTATCCGCTTCAACTGAACCCTCAATCTCTTGTTTGCCTCCGCAGGCAGATATTGATATTAAGGTTATTACTGCAAGAAGCAGTGCTAATATTTTCTTCATAATCATTCTCCTTAAAATTTAATTCGTGTTTATTATATAAAACCCACTGAACTATGTCAACATATATAATACATCTTTAATACTCCATTAATAAATATGTTACATTTGTTTTTTCTCTAATTTTTTCTTATTTCCGTCTTTATCCATTATATAAACATTACTAAGAGTATTTGAAACTCCCTGACGGAACATTTTTATATATTTTTGTCTTAATTCAGCCTGTTCTTTTTTCTCTTCTTCTGAAAGTCCTTCACTTTTTGATTTTTTTGATAAAAAATTAATTCTTTTTATAAGCTCGTCCATAGCCGACTACCTTTCCTATTAATATTACTGCTGCGATTACCGGGATTGCAAAAACAAAACCGTTAACCGTTCTTAAATAAGACACCGATACATCTGCGAAAACATGGCAGAAAGTATTTGTTACAGATGCAAAAAGCATTCCTCCGCCCATTGCAAAAAGCCATTTTATAAGCTTATTTGAATCTGTTTTTATTAAATAAACAAAGCCTGCAAGGCAGGGCCATCCGAGTAAAACCTCTTTTGTTCTCGGGCGTGCTTTGGTAAACTCGGCAAGATTGTTTCTTATAACCGTTTCAGCAAGAGAAATTTTGGAATTTCCGCTTCGTATAAGATAAACCATTGCCGCCAAAAGCAACAATCCCATTATTGCATAGTGAGAGAATGAAAGCTCTTTAAATGTTTTTATTTTAGGTTTATCGGTATATAACATCATAAATCCCGTATAGGCAACAGGAATAATCAAAGAAACCGCAACACCGCTGAAAATTTTATTGTTAAGATAATAATCCGCACCCGAAAGAGATGCCGACATAACAGCCGCAGAAAAACTCATAACAGCTCCCGATACCGCAAAAACAATAACCCCAAGCATAAAGAAACCGAATTTATCTTTAAGCTTATTTGCAGTAAAAACGGCAAAGGTTATTCCAAAGCATGAGGATACAATCGCAAACGCCGTAGGATATAAAAGAAGCAGTTTTTCGGGCATAACAAAAGATACCAATAAAGCACCCACCGAAATTACATAGACTGCATAATCAAAAATTTCTTTTGTTTTTATGCCGAGCATTAAAAGAATTGCAAATGCCATCATAATTCCCAATAAAGCAACCGAGCCGTTCACAACTCTTCTTGATATATTATATTCTGAAAGATTGGGTGTTTTTCCCTGAACATACCCCGCATCTTCCATCCATTTAACAATTTTTCTTACTGCACGGCAGGTAAAAGCCGTATTTTCCTCAAAAGTTGTATTTTCGTTTTCAATCTGATTTATAAGTAAAAACTCTGTATTTCTGTCCCTTGCTGAATTAAGCATCTGATAATACAAAAGCTCGTTTTCATAGAGATTATATTCACCCTCTTTTATATTTTTATAAGGGTTTTCATAAGTTTCGAATCCTCTCATTATTCTTCCGTCGGCACTCTTTATAATTTCATCATAGCCGAGGGGCATTTCGTTTGAAAGCTGATTTTCATTTTCCGAAACTACAAGAGTAATATTATTATTCCTTATAACCTCACCTATTGGCAAAGCTGTTTCTTTTTCGGTTTTGCTTTCCTTTAAAACGATATATCTGACATCATACTCTTTTACAAGCGAGTCAAGTTTTTTTGAATAATCGGAGGGTTTTTCTCCGCCGTATACAATAAGCGCCAAGTCAAGCTCTGCTTCTTTTAAAGCTTCAAGCTTTTTAATGTCAAACAAATTATCTTCTTCGCTTACTGCACCGAGAGTAATACCGCTTTTTTTATATTCTTCAAGAGCATTTTCAAGTTGCTCTTCCGACTCCGAAAGCTCACACAATCCGTTAAACTCAAGTGCGGTTTCAAAACCGTTATGGTTTTTTTCGTTAGTTACACGGCTTATAAATGCGGGTAATATTCCAAAAATAACTGCCGCAACAAAAGTTATAATAAAAAGGTAATATCTTTTTTTCATTTTTTCACCTGTTATTGCTGATTTTTTATAATATATTTAACTAATCCTGTAAGGAGCAATACCGCGCCATACAATATTCCGCAAAGAATAAGCACAGGCAGGAAAGCGAGCTTTGTTTGGGAAAGGGGGAAAGGAATCCACCGAGAAATCAGAAATCCGACAAAAGCCGCCAAGCCGCCAAGAGAGATTTTCAAAAGATTTGATATAAGCTCTCCCGAAAAATAGTTTCCGATAACTTTTGTGATTGCAAAAAGAATAACTGCCGCATAAATCATAAAGATAAAAGCAGTAGACAAAGCGACTGCCACCGTACCGAGCGGTGCTATTATACTGTTAATAACAAGCTTTAATGCTATCGCACCCAAAGCTCCCGCAACCGTATAAATATATTTTTTATCGAGATAGAGTATTTTGTTTAAAAAGTCCTGACATATATAACCGAATATTCCAAAGCTGTATATACTGAATAAAGCAGCGGTAACCGATGTCATTTGGGGAGTAAATTCCCCTCTTTCATATATAAGAGCGATTATATCCTTTCCGAAACAGCATACGGTGAGAAGAAACGGCAGAAAAATTGCAAAAAGAACAGTTATTATATAACAAAGCACCTTTTTAACCTGTTTATTATCTCCGCTTTCGTAATATCGGCATACCGATGGATAGGATACATTACTCATTGCAACAACAAACACACTCGATATTGTTACAAAAAGATTTGATGCGTAGTTCACCATCGAAGCCGCACCGCTGTCTTTGGAAACAGATGCTTTATCTGCCATAAATATAAGCTGAAACATCATTCCCGATATAAA
>JAZOOC010000228.1:0-11832 GCA_045654825.1 Clostridia bacterium
CGGTTATATAATCCTATGTATATTTGTTTACTGAATTTGCGTTAGCTGTTTCAATGGGGTATAGACCGTATACATCATAATTATATATTGTTACAGAATCTTCGCCCATAACATTATTAAATCCCATTGGGTCATCACGCACAATTTTGGTCAGAAGACCGGGATAAGTAGTGTTTTCATAAAAATATTCAGTTTTTTCTCCCACTGAATTTTTATAAAATTTTAAAGTGCCGTTTTCTCTATATGAATATATTTCTTTTACTTGCGGATTATTGATATTGTTGTGAAATCTCTTTTCTGTTAAAAAATGATATTCAGGCTCGTAATTATAATAAGTTGTATATTTTTCGCTCAAATCAGGATTGTTTTTGGTTTCAGTATTAATTTCTTTGGTTTCAGAATCGATACCGCCCCACTCGTTATAAGAGTAAAGAAGATATGTTTCTTTTGTTTCGCTGTTTTCCGAAATTGTATTTTTAATTTCTGTTGGTGAATTTTTAAAAGTTTCATGATATATATAGTCCGAAATAACATTAACTCCGTCTGAAAGAGTTGACTTTTTAATCGGAAGACAATTACTGTAAGTTACAGAAGTGTTTGTTTTTTCGAGTTTACTTACTGTCCATAATTCTCCCAAGTTCGTATCGTTATCGAATTTGTATAAAGGATATCCGGTTCCATTATCAAATGTGCTTCCGTCATATGTGCCGCTATAGGTATAATTTACAGGATTTAGCTCTCCTGTGAAATATAGATAATTACTTCCGTCAGGAACATAAGCATACATATCATATTTTTTGGTTATTCTTAAAGTATCATAATACCCGTCTTCGCCCAGATGTTTTCTTACTGTTTCATATTCATATACTTTTTTGCGGTCTTTATATGTGACACTGTCGAGTAAAGGTTTATTTGTATAGCTATCATTGGAAGAATGATTTTTTGTATCATAACGCATATACAAATTCGGAAATGAAAGGTTATTTTCTTCATTTATAGTTGCACCGCCGTTATAACTGTATGCAACGCTTGAGCCATCTTCACCTTCTGTGTAACTGCTTGTAAGATACCAGTAAAGTCTTTGTTCTTGTAAATTACGATTGGAATATTGTATTGTAAATTCAATTGGATTTTTGTAATAAGTGAGAGTTCGCGAAGAAGATTTGTCAGGAGAAATTATATTAACGGTTACAGCTCCGGTCGCTGAATTAGAATTAAGAGCTCCTGTATAGTCAAATGTTATAACTCTTCCTATACTGTCGGTTATTTTAGATATAAGCGGTTGCGGTTTATCAATATTAACACTGTCTATATAAGTTCCGGTTGCATTATCGGGAATTATTTTTATCTGTATATAGCGTGTTGCACTGGTAGTTAAAAATGAATTTTTATATTCATTCCATTGTGACGGTGTATAGTCAGTAATCCAGAGTGTTTTTGTATCTCTGTAATTATAAGCAGTGTCATAACAGATTATTTCTGCTTTGATTCTGCCTGTGTAAAGATCTTTAAATTGCATATCGAAGTTATATTCAGTTAAAGGTTCAACCTGAATAGGATACGACAGAATATAACTGCTTGTAATATCGTTATATTTTCTGAATTTCATAACATAACCATCGTCACTGCCAATTGTGTTATCCTCTGTTTGAATAACATCATATATGCCATTGCTTGAAACAGAGCTTGTCCATTTATCGTTATCGTATCTGAAATTACCCTCTGCCACTCGATTTGATACGGTTTTAAGCTCGTGTTCAAAGTTGATTTTATTACCGAATCTGTCAACAATACCAATTAATCTACCGTCTTGTGCAAAATATTGCTTTGTTTTATCTGATAGTGTCAGAGAGTAGTATGAATTTACTGAGCTGTTGAAATATGCAGTATCGTTTTGGTTGAATTGAATGTCTTTTTGATAATATCCTTTTAAGTTGCTATCTGTTGTGTCTGTGGTGAATTCAACTTCATATACATCGCCGTTTCCATTATGATAGTAAAGAACTTTTTCTTCATTATAATAATATGTGTTTAACACTTCCTGTGGAATGTATTCAGTTTCTATCTGGACAGACGGAAAACTGAAACTCCAGCCTGTACCGAGATTGTATCTGTCGTTTAAATAGTTGGAATAGTTTGTAACCAGTCGGTTTTCCAGATAGCCGTTTTGATTGGGGAGAATCATCAATGTTTTATTTCCTACAGATGCTGCAACAGACTGATAGGTTCTTCCTAATCGCAAGTCTAAACCATTTCTTCCTTCAAGCACAATGTCTTCAAAATTTAAGGTTAATTCTCCGGAATAATCGGATATGTTTTCGTAAACAAAACTATTATAAGAAAATTTAGGTTCATTAGCACCATTTTCGGTTTTAGGAGCTGTAATTGTGTTGAAAGAACTGTGTAGTTGCGGATTGTATGAAAATGAATTCGCTATGGAATAAGCAGTTGTATCTGAAGCCGAAGAACTATTTTCAGATTGAATGATTATTTTATCGGGAATATTATTTTCTTGTGATGATGGTTGAGCAAATTTTAAATTAATGTAGTTATTTGCAGTTATCTGCATAGCAGGCGACGAAGTCGATCTTCTTTTTGAAAAAGTATTATATGACAGAGTGTCGGAATCGTCTTCTACATGATATGTAGTTATTCCTGCGTCTTCGTATCCGGCTGGGATGGTAAGGGCATTGGTTGGAATAGAGAGCAATATTGAAAAAGTTAATATTATGCAGAGTATGTTTTTGAAAATTTTCATTTGGTTAGACCTCCTTGACTTAAAAAGACCGCATAAGCGGTCTTTTTAAGTTATTTGATTTAGTTTGCAGTAACTTCTGTCCAGATTTTACTGTATACCGAGATATAATCTTCAAGGTCTTTATAAACCTCACATTTTTCTGTTATATAGTTTTGGACAGGGTTAAACAAAATGCTGTTTGTTTTTTCAGGAGGATAGTTTGCTACAACATCCTTATGAGGTGAATTGAACTGAATATAATCTATGTTTTTCTGTGCTATATCTGCTCTTGCAAGGAAGTTGATAAACTGTTCTGCAAGCTCTTTATTCTGAGAAGATTTTAATATACAAACACCGTCCATCCATACATTTGCACCTTCGTTTGGAAGTGCATAAGCAAGATTTTCATTGTTTTCCATAACATAGCTTGCATCACCCGAATACATAACTGCAATAGCAGCCTCGCCGTTTATCATTTTATCTCTTGCTTCGTCTGTAACATAAGCAAGAACAAGCTCTCTCTGGTCTATAAGCTTTTTCTTTGCTTCCTCAAGCTCTTTGTCGTTTGTTGAGTTAACTGAATATCCGAGGGATTTTAAAGCGATACCGATACTATCTCTCTGGTCGTCCTTCATAAAGATATCGTCTTTGTATTTTTCATCCCATAAAATGTTCCAGCTTGTAACAGGCTCTTTAACCTTGGTTTTATCATAAACAATACCAACTGTACCCCATACATAAGGAACAAAATATTCGTTATTAGGGTCAAAGCTGTTGAAAGGCTCTGATTTGAACTGATCGAGCATCAATTCTGCATTCGGAACATTTGCGAAATCTATTTTATGAATTAAATCTTCTCTTATCATTTTTGCCATCATATATTCAGAGGGGAATACAATGTCGTAGGAATTACCTGAGCCGCTGTTTACAACCTTTGTATACATACTTTCGTTTGTTTCGTAGGTTTCATATATAACTTTAATACCTGTTTCTGCTTCAAAATCCTCTATAACCGATGGGTCCATATATTCTCCCCAGTTAAATACTCTGAGTGTAGGCCCGCTTTGACCGCAGGAACTAAAAAGTGCAGTTGTAATTAAAAGTATAAGTAAAACAGAAATAATCTTTTTCAATTTTCTATCTCCTGTCTGTAGTTTGTTTTTTATTTTCGTTTCCTGATATAAAATTGATAACTATTATAAGCAGGAATATACTTATGAACATAAGGGATGACAATGCGTTGATTTCAGGTTTAATACCCTTTCTTGCCATAGAGAAAATGGAGATTGAAAGAGTAGTGACACCCGAGCCTGTGGTAAAGAAGCTTACAACGAAATCGTCAATAGATAATGTAACGGCAATAAGAAATCCGCTTAATATTCCGGGCATAATTTCGGGAAGAACAACTTTCATAAAGGCTTTGAACGGACTTGCGCCCAAATCAATAGCCGCCTCGTAAATTGAGTTGTTGAACTGCTTGAATTTCGGAAGCACCGAAATTATAACATATGGAATATTGAAAATTATATGGGATAACAGAAGTGTTGTATATCCCAAAGTCATTCCCATAAATACGAAGAGTATTAAAAGGGAAACACCTGTTACAATATCGGGGTTAAGCACCGGCAGATAGTTAACATTCAGCATAAGAGATTTTGTCTTTTTGCCGAGGTGATGTATGCCGTATGAGGTAAAAGTTCCGATAATTGTTGAAACAACAGCCGAAATAACAGCTATTGTAAGAGTGTTTGCCAACGCCTTCATAATCTGCGAGTTATTAAAAAGTGTTTTATACCATTTAAAACTCAGTCCCTCAAAAGAACCTCTTGTTGTTCCGCTGTTAAAGGAATAGATTATAAGGACAATAATGGGTGCGTATAAAAACGCGTATACGAGAAAGAGAAGAAATCCTCTTATGAATTTTTTCATCAGAACAGCACACCTCCGTCTTTCTCCTGCTCAAATCGGGTCATAAAGCTCATTGTTAAAAGAATTATAACAATAAGAATTACCGAGAGGGCAGAACCGAATCCCCAGTTATGAGTAACATTGAACTGCTGTTCAATAAGGTCGCCTATTAAAACAACCTTACCGCCGCCCAAAAGCTTTGATATTGCAAAAGTTGTGGTAGACGGCATAAATACCATTGTTATACCCGATGCTATACCCGGCATTGAGAGAGGGAGGGTAACCCTTCTGAAAGTCTGGAAAGGATTAGCACCTAAATCCTCGCTTGCCTGTATAAGCGAACGGTCAATTTTTATTATAACCGAATATATCGGAAGTACCATAAAAGGAAGATAGTTGTAAACCATTCCAAGCACAACCGCAGCTTCGGTATAAAGAATATCCAGCATCGGAAGATTTAGCATTAAAAGAAGCTTGTTTATAAGTCCGTTTCTTTCAAGCAGGGTAAGCCAGGAATAAGTTCTTAAAAGGAAATTCATCCACATTGGAAGAACCATAAGAAGAATAAGGAAATTCCTCATCCCCGGTTTAAGCTTGGAAAGAAAATACGCTGTCGGATAACCGATTAAAAGACAGATAACGGTACAGTAAAAAGCAAGCTTCAAGCTTCTTAAAAGCACAAGATAATAAGAATTGTTTTTGAAATCAAAAAATTCCGAGAAATGCTTTAAAGTAAAAACTGTCCGCCCGTCAACCTTTTCGGTAATACTGAAATACACAATGAGGATAAGCGGGACTATAATAAATATAAGCGACCATATCATATAAGGAAAGGACAGATACTTTTTCTTCATTTATTACTATCCTCCTCTGAAGGCAGCATAATATGAATATCATCCGGAGTAAGTGTTATTCCTACCGCAGAACCGACAGGCTCATAGTCGGTGGAATGAACAAGCCATCTGAAATTATTTGTTTCAACAATCATTTCATAATGAACACCCATAAATACAACCGACTGAACAATACCCGTAAACATTCCTTTTTCAACAGGAACAAGGTCGATATCTTCGGGACGGACAACAATCTGAACAGGTGCGTTTTCGCCGAAGCCGCCGTCAACACATTCAAATTCGCGTTCCTCAAAATAAACGAGTTTATCTTTTATCATTGTTCCGTTAAGTATATTACTTTCTCCGATAAAGTCGGCAACGAAAGCATTGGACGGTTCATTATATATGTCCACAGGAGTTCCAAGCTGCTGAATTACACCATTGTTCATAACCACAATTCGGTCAGACATGGTAAGAGCTTCTTCCTGGTCGTGTGTTACATAAACAAAAGTAATACCAAGCTGAGTCTGAATTCTTTTAAGCTCAATCTGCATTTCTTTTCGAAGCTTTAAGTCGAGAGCACCCAAAGGCTCGTCAAGAAGCAGAAGATCAGGCTCGTTAACAAGCGCTCTTGCAATCGCAACTCTCTGCTGCTGACCGCCCGAAAGAGAATCCGGCATACGCTTTTCAAAGCCTTTCAATTCAACTAATTTCAGCATCTGTATTACTTTTTCGTTGATAATATCCTTGGGCATTTTTTTTATGGTAAGCCCGAAAGCAATATTATCAAATATATTCATATGCGGGAAAAGAGCATATTTCTGAAAAACCGTGTTAACGGTACGCTTATAAGGGGGAAGGTCATTTATAACCTTTCCCTTGAAATATACATTGCCTTTTGTAGCCTGCTCAAATCCGCCTATTATTCTTAAAGTCGTGGTTTTACCACATCCGCTGGGACCCAGTAAAGTAAGAAATTCATTCTGATATACGGATAAGTTCAAGTTATCTAAAACTGTTACTCCGTCTTCAAAGGTTTTGGTCACATTTTCCAGCTTTACGATTTCCGCGTTATTAGACATTTATCAGCCCCCCATTATTACAGATAGTATAAATATATATCCAAATTGTCAAAAAGTCAATAAAAATTATTGAATTTTCAGAATTTATATATTATAATAGGTGTAATTAATATTAAGATTACAATGGGAGTGTTATGTGTGAAAAACTTATCAATAGCTGAGCTTTATAAAGCTCCGGATAAATACGGCGATAAAGAAATCACCGTAGACGGCTGGGTAAGAACCTTAAGAGATTCAAAAACTTTCGGTTTTATCGGCTTAAACGACGGAACATATCTTAAAAATGTTCAGGTTGTATTTGAAGAGGAATATATCAGCAACTTCAAAGAAATAACAAAGCAGAATATCGGTGCGGCTGTTACTGTTAAAGGTAAGCTTGTGCTTACTCCGGGTGCAAAACAGCCTTTTGAAATCAAAGCATCTGAAATTACTGTATGCGGTGAATCAACACCCGATTATCCCATACAGAATAAAAGACATACTTTTGAGTATTTAAGAACTCTTCCTCATTTAAGAGCAAGAACAAATACTTTCTCTGCAGTATTCAGACTCCGTTCGAATATTGCGTTTGCAATTCATAAATTCTTTAATGAGAGAGGATTTGTATACACTCATACTCCAATCATCACAGGAAGCGACTGTGAGGGTGCGGGAGAAATGTTCAGAGTAACAACTCTTGATATGGAAAATCTGCCTAAAACAGATAAGGGTGAAATCGACTACTCCAAAGACTTCTTCGGAAAAAGTACAAATCTTACCGTAAGCGGTCAGCTTGAAGCCGAAACATATGCAATGGCGTTCAATAAGGTTTATACTTTCGGACCTACTTTCAGAAGTGAAAACTCCAATACTCCAAGACACGCGGCTGAATTCTGGATGATTGAGCCTGAAATTGCTTTTGCGGATTTAAACGACGATATGGAGCTTGCTGAAGATATGCTTAAGTTTATGATTGAGTATTGCTTTGAAAACTCCATGCCCGAGCTTGAATTTTTCGATAGCTTTGTTGATAAAGGTCTTATTGAAAGACTTAAAAACATCAAAAACTCTTCCTTTGGCAGAGTAACCTATACAGAAGCGGTTGAAATGCTTAAACAAAGCGGTGAAAAATTTGAATACCCGGTAGAATGGGGAATTGATTTACAGACAGAGCACGAAAGATATTTAACAGAAAAAATATTCAAAAAGCCTGTATTTGTAACAGACTATCCCAAAGATATAAAAGCATTCTATATGCGTCAGAACGATGACGGCAAAACCGTTGCGGCTATGGATCTTCTTGTTCCCGGCGTAGGCGAAATTATCGGCGGAAGCCAGAGAGAAGAAAGACTCGAACTGCTCGAAAAGAGAATGGAAGAGCTTGGAATGAAAAAAGAAGAATATTCATGGTATCTTGATACAAGAAGATATGGCTCAAATAAACACGCAGGCTTCGGTCTTGGATTTGAAAGAGCTATTATGTATTTCTCGGGAATGCAGAATATAAGAGATGTTCTTCCTTTCCCCAGAACAACAGGAAGTATTTATTAATATGATAGTTATATATTTTTTGCTGGTATTTGCTTTCTTTTACGGCGTGTTTAATCTGCTGCCCAAGTTAATTCCCACATTAAGAATAAACAAGGGCACAAATCTTATCCTTTCCAAAAACTATGAAGAGGGATTAAGATATTTTGAAAAAGGTGCGATGTCTAAAAAAATAAAGCCCTTTACCAAAATAAGATATGCTTTTTTAGAGCTTAAATACGGTGATATAAAGAAAGCCAAAAAGGTAATCAGTCTTATAATTAACGATACCTTTGTTGATAAAAAAGTAAAATACGAGGCAAGAGCTGTATGGTCGCTTATCGCGTTCTGCGAGGGTGATATGGAGGAAGCACTTGAGGTTTCGGGCGAGCTTTATAAAAATTATAAAAACACCGATGTGTATTGCACTCTCGGATATATATATAATATTTTAAAAACTCCTGAAGAAGCCATAGCTTTCAATAAGGAAGCATATGAATATAATCCCGATAAAGCGGTTATTATGGATAATCTCGGTCAGTCTTATTATCTTAACGGCGATTACGACGAGGCGGAAAAGCTTTACGAAAAGATAATGGAAACAAATCCGAAATTCCCCGAAGCTTATTATAACTATGCCAATGTGCTTATAAAAAAGGGGGATAATAAAAAGGCTTCCGAAATGCTTAAAACAGCACTTACTAAAGAATTTCACAATCTTACCACGGTTTCTTCAGATAAAGTGAAGGATACCCTGGACTCACTTGAAGGGAATGACTGAAATGTCGGTTGAATCCGGTAGAAATAAAATAGCATGGGTAGAGCAGTATATGCCCATTTTAAAAGAAATAAAAAAAGACTTTGAAAAAAATCAGTATTTCAAGGGTATAAGAATAACTATGTGTATTCACCTTGAAGCAAAAACTGCATATCTTGCAACTGTTTTAAAGGCAGGAGGGGCAGAGGTTACGGCTACCGGCTGTAATCCTTTATCCACACAGGATGATGTTTGTGAAGCTTTGAGAGAGTACGGAATAACCGTTAATGCAAAACACGGCGTTACAATGGAGGAATATTTTGAAGATTTAAGAAAATCGCTTAAAAACAATCCTCACCTTATAATAGATGACGGCGGTGACCTTACTCAAATAATTCACGATGAAATGCCCGAACTTTGCAGCACCCTCTACGGCGCAACCGAAGAAACAACCACCGGAGTTATCCGTCACAGAGCGAGAGAAAAAGAGGGTAATTTAAAGTTCCCGATTGTATCGGTAAATGATGCTTACTGCAAATACCTCTTCGATAACAGATATGGCACAGGTCAGTCTGTCTGGGACGGTATTAACAGAACAACAAATCTTATCGTTGCAGGTAAGAATGTTGTTATTGCAGGCTACGGCTGGTGCGGTAAAGGTGCCGCAATGAGAGCTAAAGGTATGGGCGCAAAGGTTATAATTACAGAAGTTAATCCCATAAAAGCCATTGAAGCTGTTATGGATGGGTTTACGGTTATGACTATGGAGGAAGCGGCTGAAATCGGCGATGTTTTCTTAACTCTCACAGGCTGTAAGGATGTTATAACAAAAAAGCATCTTTTAAAAATGAAAAGCGGTGTTATTCTTGCCAACGCAGGTCATTTCGATGTTGAGATAAATAAAAACGACCTTGATGAAATTTCCGAATACAAAAAAGAAGTAAGAGGAAATATCGAGGGATATTTCGGAAAAGACGGGAAAGTAAGAAATCTTCTTGCAGAGGGCAGACTGGTTAATCTTGCCGCAGGTGACGGACATCCCGCCGAAATAATGGATATGAGTTTTGCTATTCAGGCATTGTCTTTAAAATATATTTTAGATAATCATAATAATATGAAAAATGAAGTTATCAACCTGCCTGAAGAAACAGATAAATTCGTAGCTAAGCTTAAGCTTAAATCTCTTAATGTAAACATAGATGAATTAACGAAGGAACAGGAAATTTATATAAACAGCGAGGGATAGTATTGAAAACACTTATAAAGAATGCCT
Organism: Clostridia bacterium; assembly: GCA_045654825.1. GTDB lineage: Bacteria > Bacillota > Clostridia > UMGS1840 > HGM11507 > JAZQFU01. Next base: position 10,097 of record JAZOOC010000228.1, read on the forward strand.
GCATCGTAACCTGCGATAACGGCAGAGTTATAGAAAACGGATATATGGGTTACGAAAATGATAAAATAGTTTTCGTTTCAGATAAATTGCCGCAGGATTTTTCTGCGGATGAAATTATAGATGTATCGGGAAAAACTGTTATGCCCGGTCTTATAAACGCACACTCCCATGTTGCTATGACCGTTTTAAGAAGCTATTCCGAAGGCTATCGTCTTCAGGAATGGCTTAATGACAAGATTTTTCCGATAGAAGATAAGCTCACACCTGAACACACCTATATATCAACACTTCTCGGTATAGCCGAGATGCTGAAATTCGGTACAACCGCTGTAAATGACTGTTACTTTTTTATGGATAAGGCGGCAGAAGCATACTTATCTTCCGGCTTTAAAGCTAACATTTCAAGATGTCTTATGAATCCCGGTGGAGAATTTGACCCCGCTGATGACATCCGCGTTAAAGAAGAAAAAGAGCTTTATGATAAATATAACAATGCAGGGGACGGCCTTATAAAGGTTGAAGTATTCCCTCATGCAGTATATACCTGCAGCAGTGACTGTCTTCGCTATTCTGCACAGCTCTCAAAGGAATATGATATGCCTCTTTCTTCTCACCTTTGCGAAAATGAACAGGAGGTAGCAGATTGTGTTGCAAAACACAACATGACGCCTGTTGAAGTTTATAAAGAATGCGGTCTTCTTGACAGACCGGCCAATTTCGCACACTGTGTTGTATTAAATGATAATGATATTTCTCTTTTGAAAGGTCATACAATTACACATAATCCCGTAAGCAATCTTAAGCTGGGAAGCGGAATTGCGGATATATTAAAATATAAAAACAACGGAATAAATATCGCTCTGGGAACAGACGGTGCATCTTCAAACAATAATCTTAATATGTTTGAGGAAATTAAAACTGCGGCTCTTTTAATGAGCGGAATAAATAAAGATCCGTCACAGGTTGTTCCATCAGAAATTCTTGAAATGGCAACCATAAACGGCGCGCGTGCTCTTAAAAGAGAAGATACAGGTGCTTTGAAAGCAGGTGCACAGGCAGATTTTATAATTGTAAATACCAATCAGCCTCATTACTGGCCGAATCACAATCCTGTAAACAATTTAGTATATTCAGCATTGGGTAACGATGTTGAAACTACCGTTGTTAAAGGAAAAACTCTGTATCATAAGGGCGAATATAAAACAATAGATATGGAATTTGTAAAAAGTAGTATAATGAAAGTAAAAAAGGAGCTTTTTTAAAAAGTGCTTGAGAAATATATGCAGGAAGAACTTGAACTGCTTTCGGATAAGTATGGTGGAAATCCGGCTGTGAAAAAGGCAGTTCTTAAGTTTGAAAACAAACGGTTCTTCGATAATTTTAAAGAAACCATTATAAAAAACCGTCGGGGAGAAGTCGGGTTTCTTGTTAAGCGCAAAAACGGAAAATTTGTGCTTGTAAGGAGTAAAAAATATCCCGCTTATGTGTTAAGAATACCTACCGGCGGAATAGAATTTAATGAAACTGCCGAAGAGGCTCTTTACCGCGAGGTTAAAGAAGAACTGGGAATAAGCTTTTTGGTAGAGAAATTTGAAGGACTTATAGAATACGAAATTCATTACTCGGATGAGGTTATAAAATTTTATTCCTTTATGTTTGTTATTGAGGAAACAGGGGGAGAAATTTTAAAGGATGCAACCCAGAATGAAATATCCGGAATAGCGGAATGTGATGTT
>JAZOOC010000229.1:0-4067 GCA_045654825.1 Clostridia bacterium
CCCGCCGCCGTTACCGCCTTCAGGGCCTAAATCTACAATATAATCTGCCGATTTTATTACATCGAGATTATGTTCAATAACTATAACGGTATTTCCTTTTTCTACCAGTCTGTTAAGTACTGAAATAAGCTTGTGAACATCAGCAGAATGTAAGCCGGTTGTCGGCTCGTCGAGAACATAAATTGTCTTTCCGGTGGATTTTTTAGAAAGCTCACTTGCAAGCTTTATTCTCTGTGCTTCACCGCCTGATAGAGTAGTCGAGGGTTGTCCTAATTTGATGTAGGATAAACCAACATCCTTTAATACTTCAAGTTTTTTTCTTATTCCCTGATAATTTTCGAAAAATTCAAGAGCCTCTTCGACTGTCAGGTCAAGAACATCACTTATGTTTTTATCCTTATATTTTATTTCAAGAGTTTCTCGATTGTATCTCTTTCCTTTACATACATCACAGGTTACATTAACATCAGGTAAGAAATGCATTTCAATTTTAATGCTTCCGTCACCCTCACAGGCTTCACATCTTCCGCCTTTAACATTAAAACTGAATCTGCTTGCAGTATATCCCTTAAGTCTTGCTTCAAGAGTCGATGCAAATATATTTCTTATATCCGAAAACATTCCGGTATATGTTGCAGGATTTGAACGGGGTGTTCTGCCTATGGGGGATTGGTCTATGTTAATAATCTTATCAAGGTGTTCTGTGCCCGTAATTTTTTTGAATTTTCCGCCGTGTAGTTTTGATTTATTTAATATTCCTGCAAGCTCTTTGTATAATATCATATTAACAAGTGAACTCTTACCCGAGCCTGATACTCCGGTTACAGCACAAAAACAACCGAGCGGGAAAGTTACATTGATATTTTTAAGATTGTTTTCAGCTGCACCGTGAATTGTTAAAAAGTTTCCGTTTCCTTTTCTTCTTTCTTTAGGAACTTCGATTACTTTCTTCCCGGAAAGATATTGACCGGTAATGGATTTTTTAGAATTAATAATATCTTTTAGAGAGCCTTTTGCAACAATCTCTCCACCATGAATACCTGCACCCGGACCTACATCAATAATAAAATCAGCATTTCTTATAGTATCTTCATCGTGTTCAACAACAATGAGAGTATTTCCAAGGTCACGGAGCTTTTTAAGTGTATCTATAAGCTTGTCGTTATCTCTTTGGTGAAGTCCTATACTTGGCTCATCAAGAATGTATAAAACTCCTGTCAGATGTGAGCCTATCTGTGTTGCGAGTCTTATTCTTTGTGCTTCACCGCCTGAAAGGGTTGCCGCACCTCTTGATAATGTCAGATATTCAAGACCTACATTTTTAAGAAAAGACAGTCTTTCGTTGATTTCTTTTAATAATCTCTCTGAAATCAGTTTTTCTTTTTCTGTTAATGTGATATTCTCAAAAAAGCTTTTAACTTCCGAAATTGTCATACAGGTAATGTCGTGAATGTTTTTGCCACCGACGGTTACAGCAAGTGTGGATTTTTTTAGTCTTGCTCCTTTACATTCACCGCAGTTTGCCTGAGACATCATAGACTCTATATCCGATCTTATCCAGTTGGAATTAGTTTCTTTATAGCGTCTTTCAAGATTGTTTGCAATTCCTTCGAAATCTCCCATAAATTTACCGCCGCCGTATTTCTTTTTATAGGTCATTTCAAATTTCTTTCCGTTAGTTCCGTAAAGAAGTATTTCTTTAGCTTGCTCGGGTAATTCCTCTACGGGAACATCGAGTGAAAAATTATATTTTTCTGCAAGGCCCTCATAATACATAGCCGCCATGCTTTCCTCACTGCCGTAATTCCATCCGCTTGCAGATATTCCGCCTTCTCTTATGGAAAGTCCGGGTTTGAAAATATATTCAGGATCAATTTTCATAAGGTGTCCTATTCCGCCGCATAACGGACAAGCACCTGTAGGGTTGTTAAATGAAAACATTCTCGGAGAAAGCTCATCTATACTTATATTGCAGTCGGGACAAGCATAGTTAAGACTAAATCTTATATCTTCTTTTCCTACTATATTAATAACAATTATGCCGTCGGATAAATCTGCAGAGGTTTCAAGTGAATCAACAAGTCTGTCTCTGATTTCTTTTTTTACAATAAGTCTGTCAACAACTATTTCTATATCGTGCTTTTTGTTTTTATCGAGCTTGATTTCTTCAGAAAGCTCATACATACTTCCGTCAACTCTTACACGAACATAACCGCTTTTTCTTGCGTTGTCAAAAGTTTTTGTATATTCACCCTTTCGGCCTCGTACCACAGGAGACATAACTATAATTTTTGTTCCCTCCGGATAAGAAAGAATTGTATCTGCAATCTGGTCAATTGTTTGCATAGAAATTTCTTTTCCGCATTGAGGACAGTGAGGAATACCTATTCTTGCATATAAAACACGGAAGTAGTCATATATTTCAGTTACTGTTCCCACGGTTGAACGGGGATTTCTTCCCGTTGTTTTCTGGTCGATTGATATAGCAGGGGAAAGACCTTCAATATATTCAACATCAGGTTTTTCCATTTGGCCCAAAAACATTCTTGCATAAGAGGATAAAGATTCAACATATCTTCTCTGTCCTTCTGCATAAAGAGTATCGAAAGCAAGAGTGCTTTTTCCCGAGCCGGAAAGACCGGTTACAACAACAAGCTTGTCTCTTGGGATTTCAAGGTCTATGTTTTTTAAGTTGTGCTGTCTTGCTCCTTTTATATATATTGAGTTCATAATTTCCCTCCCAGCATAATAATTTTATCACGCAGTACAGCGGCAGTTTCGAAATCCATGTCCTTTGCCGCAACAGTCATAAGCCGTTTAAGCTCGGCTATAGTTTCGTTGATTTCAGTTTTTGATTTTGGCTTTTCTTTGATTTCTGTTGTTTTGGTAATCTCTATAAGGTCGCGTATCGATTTTGTAACCGATTTCGGAATAATATTATTTGCTTTGTTATATTCATCCTGGATTTTTCTTCTTCTTTCGGTTTCTGTTATTGCACTTTTCATAGCAGGAGTTATTTCGTCTGCATACATTATAACCCGTCCGTCGGCGTTTCGTGCCGCTCTTCCTATAGTTTGTATAAGTGAGGTTTCTGTTCTTAAAAATCCCTCTTTATCAGCATCAAGTATAGCTATAAGAGATACTTCGGGGATATCAAGTCCTTCTCGCAAAAGATTGATACCTATAAGCACATCGTATTTACCCAGTCTCAAATCTCTTATAATTTCCATTCTCTCCATTGTATCAATATCTGAATGAAGATAACTTACTTTTAATCCGGCTTTAAGATAAAACTCTGTTAAATCTTCTGCCATTCTTTTTGTAAGAGTCGTAATAAGAACGCGGCTATTATTAGCTATAGTTTTTCTTATTTCAGATTCAAGGTGGTCAATTTGTCCTTTTGTTGGAACGACTTCTATTATCGGGTCAAGCAGACCTGTCGGTCTTATTATCTGCTCGGCAGTTTCTTTGGATAATTCTTTTTCAAGTTTTGCAGGTGTTGCGGATACAAATACCGCCTGATTGATTTTTTTCATAAACTCATCAAAATTAAGAGGTCTGTTGTCATATGCAGAGGGAAGTCTGAAACCGTGTGTGACAAGTGAATCTTTTCTTGAACGGTCACCTGCATACATTCCTCTTACCTGAGGTAAGGTTACATGTGATTCATCAACCATAAGAATAAAATCATCAGGGAAGTAGTCCATAAGTGTATATGGGCAACTGCCGGGCTCTCTTCCGCTGATATGCCTTGAATAGTTCTCTATACCCGAACAGAAACCAATTTGTTCAAGCATTTCTATATCATAGTTTGTTCTTTGGGAAATTCTCTGAGCTTCTAAAAGCATACCTTCCATCTCAAAATAGCGGACTCTGTCTTCAAGTTCTTCTTTTATGCTTTTTATAGCTCTCGACATTTTGTCGGTAGTAGTAACATAGTGAGAAGCAGGGAAGATAGCACAATGAAGCATTTCGCCAACAATCTTTCCTGTAAGAGGGTCAACTGATGAAATTTTTTCAATTTCATCACCGAAAAATTCTATTCTCATAATATTTTCGTTAGTATT
>JAZOOC010000230.1:0-5847 GCA_045654825.1 Clostridia bacterium
AAAAAGAAACAATATAAAAACTATTACATATACCTTCAAATTTAGGAGCCGGAGTTGCAGTAAAATGAAATTGTTTTGCTGCAACTCCACTCCTTTTTAATATTTTAAATCTAATCTTCAGTAATTATGAGATATTTGTAAAAATAGTATGAAATTTTTTTATAGCTATTGAAAAATAGCATTTTCTGTATTATAATATATAATTAGCATATAGTGTATAGCTATTATACTATTTAAAGGATGAAAACAATGAATATAATCGATAAATATAATAATATACCCGTTTTAGCAGTCAAAGGTATTATAGTGTATCCTTATGTAATACTTACCATTGATGCTTTGAGGAACTTTTCTATTAATGCGGTTGAACATTCAATAAACTCGGATCATCTTGTTTTTGTAACTTCACAAAAAGATTTATCTAATGATAATCCCGGTTTTGAGGATGTTTATAAAGAGGGAACTCTTTGTTGTATAAAACAAATACTTAAACTTCCTAATAATGCAACCAGAGTTTTACTTGAAGGTTTAAAACCTGCGACACTTTTATCTCTTAATAAAAAAGAGCCGTTTTTATCCGGGGATATTGAAATTCTTGAAGATGATGAAGTTAAGAGATTAACCAAGAAAAACGAAGCGCTTATAAGAGAAGCTGCAGATTTGTTCGAAAAATATTATTCGCTTTCTAATCATTTATATAATGATGCATTACTTGCGCTCAATTCAAATCTGAAAGAGCCGAATAAATTTTCATATCTTATTTCTGCAAATCTTAATATAGCCATTGAAGAAAAACAAAAACTTTTGAGTATAAGAAATGGTTTAAAAAGACTTAAGAAGCTTGTTTCTCTTATGGCAGATGAAATTGAAATTTTAAAAATCGAAGAACAAATACATTCTCAGGTAAAAGAAAAAATCGATAAACATCAAAAGGAATATTATTTACGCGAACAGTTAAAAGCAATTCAGTCAGAGTTAGGTGAAAATGAAGATTTCAGCTCTGATACTGAAATGTATTATAATAAGCTTGAAAAGTTAAATTTATCATCAGAAGTTAAAGAAAAGCTTCTTAAGGAAATAAAGCGTTTGTCATCAATGCCTCCTTCATCTCACGAAGCTTTGGTTATTAATGGTTATTTACAGACTGTGTTTGATATGCCATGGAATATCAAAACCGAGGAAAATACTGAACTGAAAAAATCAGAGAGTATATTGAATAAAGAGCATTACGGTCTTACTGAAGTCAAACAAAGAATACTTGAACATATAGCAGTATATTCCGGAACAAAGGCTAAGAAAAGTACAGTTTTATGTTTCGTTGGTCCTCCGGGAGTCGGAAAGACATCTATAGCTTCGTCAATAGCCCGTGCAACCGGTAGAAAATTCCAGAGATTGTCTCTTGGCGGTGTGCGTGATGAAGCTGATATACGAGGTCACAGAAAAACTTATATTGGGGCTATGCCCGGAAGAATAATTAATGCAATCAAATTATCAGGTTCTTCAAATCCTGTAATTCTTCTTGATGAAATAGATAAAATGGCATCAGATTTCAGAGGAGATCCGGGTTCAGCTCTCCTTGAGGTTCTGGACAGAGAACAGAATTTTAATTTCAGAGACCACTATCTGGAAATTCCGTATGATTTATCAGATGTTATGTTTATAACTACCGCTAATACAACGGCATCAATTCCGCCTGCGTTACTTGACCGTATGGAAGTTATTGAGCTTTCCAGTTATACGCGTCTTGAAAAAATTAATATCGCTACAAAGCATCTTATACCTAAGCTTTTATCTGAACTTTCAACAGATAAAACAAAGGTTAATATACTAAAATCTGCTGTATGCGAGTTAGTTGATTATTATACAATAGAAGCCGGAGTAAGAAATCTTGAAAGAGAATTAGGCAGTCTTATAAGAAAAGCATTGTTTGATATAAAAAAGAATAATATTGAGTCAATACGAATAGCTGACAAAGATGTATCCAAATATCTCGGGCAAAGAAAATTTATTGATCAGTCTGTTACAACGATTGATCAACCGGGACTGGCAACCGGTCTTGCTTATACAAGCTATGGCGGTACATTGATTAATATAGAAACGAATATTCTTGATGGAACAGGGAAAGTTGAACTCACAGGTAAACTTGGAGATGTAATGAAAGAATCTGCAATGGCTGCTATTTGTTACATTCGTTCCAATGCTGAAAAATTCAATCTTGATAAGAATTTTTATAAAAAGAAGGATATTCATATTCATATTCCTGAAGGTGCAACTCCCAAAGATGGTCCATCAGCGGGCGTTACAATGGCAACTGCACTTGTATCTGCATTAACAGGGAAAAAAGTAAGAAGCGATATCGCAATGACGGGAGAGGTTACGATCAGAGGTCGTGTCCTTGCTATAGGCGGACTTAAAGAAAAATCTCTAGCTGCCCACAGAAACGGTATTTTCAATATTATAATGCCGTATGATAATTTAAAAGATATCGAATCTATTCCCGAAGATGTAAGGGATGACTTTAATTTTATTCCTGTTAAAAATATGGATAATGTACTTGAGAATGCAATTGGACATATCTTTTAATATATTAGTTGAAGGTAAAAAATATGGTTATAAAAAATTCGGATTTTATTAAATCAGCTTTTAAAAATAACGAATATCCAGTATCTGATTTGCCGGAAATAGCATTAGCCGGCAGGTCTAATGTTGGCAAATCATCGTTCATTAATAAACTACTTAACAGAAAAAATCTTGCTCGTGTTGGGAAAACTCAGGGTAAAACCCGTCTTGTAAACTTTTTTTCAGTTAATAATGAATATGTTCTTGTTGATTTGCCCGGATATGGATATGCAAATGTTTCCAAAGAAATGAAAGCATCCTGGGGAAATATGATAGAGGATTATCTTAATAACAGAAAACAGCTTGTGTCTGTTGTTTTGATTCTTGATATAAGACATGATCCTACCGAAGATGATTTATTAATGCTTGATTATATAACAGCTAAAAACTTTGAACCCTTCATTGTTTTAAATAAGGCTGATAAGCTTGCAAAAACAAAAATCGAACCCCGGGTGGACGAGTTCAGACAAATGCTCGGATATGAAAACATTTACGCATTTTCTGCATTTAACGGATATGGCCGTGATGTAATATTAGATAAGATTTTTACAGGAGGAACAAAATGATAAACGCACCAAAAGGAACTATTGATGTAACACCTGAAGAAGTTTATAAATGGCAGTATATTGAAAAGAAATTGAGAGAAATTGCAGATTTAAGTAATTTCAAAGAATTAAGAACACCTGTTTTTGAACATACTGAACTATTTGCCCGCGGTGTTGGAGATACATCGGATATAGTTAACAAAGAAATGTATACATTTGAAGATAAAGGCGGAAGAAGTATAACTTTAAGACCTGAGGGTACCGCAGGTGTTGTAAGAAGTTTTATTGAAAAAGGTATGTATGCAAAAACTCTTCCTGCAAAATTGTTTTATATCATTTCATGTTACAGATATGAAAAACCACAAGCCGGAAGATTAAGGGAATTCAGACAGTTCGGAATAGAACTGTTTGGTGCTGAAAAACCCTCCGCAGATGCAGAAATTATTTCTCTCGCAGATTCAGTATTCAAATCATTTGGTGTTGAAAATATATCTTTGAATCTTAATAATATAGGTTGTCCCGAGTGCCGCAGGGCATATAACGAAAAATTAAAAGAATATATGCAGAACAAAAAAGATAAGCTTTGCGATACTTGTCGTGAAAGACTTGATAAAAATCCTATGCGTATATTTGATTGCAAGTCGGAAATATGTGCATCACTTCTTTCAGATGCTCCGAGAATTTATGATTGTGTATGTGATGATTGTAAAAATCACTTTGAAAAATTGTTGAGTTATCTTGATGAAGCCGGTATAAAGTACAATATAGATAAAAATATTGTACGAGGTCTTGATTATTATACAAAGACTGTGTTTGAATTTGTGTCATCAAACATTGGCGCACAGGGAACGGTGCTCGGCGGTGGGCGTTATGATAATCTCGTTGAAGAAATAGGCGGAAAAAAATGCTGCGGTATAGGTTTTGCAATGGGGCTTGAAAGGTTTTTACTTCTTCTTGAAAGCGCCGGAGTAAAAATAGAAGATAACCAGGCTCCCGATTTATATATTGTATCATTCGACGGCGAATCAGATATAAAAGCTTCTTCTTTGATTAATGATATGAGAAAATCAGGTATTAAATGCGATAAAGACCTTTGTGGCAGAAGCTTTAATGCTCAGATGAAATATGCAAATAAGATTAATGCTAAGTATCTTCTTGTTTTAGGTGAAGATGAAATAAAAACCGGTAATTATCAACTCAAAAATATGATAACCGGAGAAAAAGCGGTATATACAGCGGATGAATTATTAAATAAAGGATGGTTGAAATAATATGGCAGATAATTTAACAGGTATGAAAAGAACTATAAGAGCAGGACTATTATCAACTGCTGATATCGGCAGTGAAGTTACTTTAATGGGATGGGTTCATAATTATCGTAATCTTGGAAGTCTTCTTTTTATTGATTTAAGAGATATATCTGGTATTTGTCAGATTTATTTCGGTGAAGATTGCGAAGAAAACATGAGAAAGAAAGCAGATTCTTTAAGAAAAGAATTTGTTGTTGCAGTACGCGGAATTGTTCAAAAAAGAGGCGGAGCAATAAATCCCAATCTTTCTACAGGTGAAATAGAAATCAAGGCTACTGAATTAAGACTGTTATCCAAATCAGAGACTCCTCCTTTTGCTATTGAAGAAAATTCAGATGCAAATGAACTTTTAAGATTAAAGCACAGATATCTTGATTTAAGACGTCCGGATATGCAGAAAAATCTTATTTTAAGACATAAGATAACAAAAATTGCAAGAGATTATTATGATTCACAGGATTTTCTCGAAATTGAAACACCTATGCTTACAAAAAGCACCCCTGAAGGCGCAAGAGATTATCTTGTTCCCAGCAGAGTTCATCCCGGAAAATTTTATGCACTTCCTCAATCGCCACAGCTTTATAAGCAGTTACTTATGTTATCGGGAATGGACAGATATATACAGATTGTTAAATGTTTCAGAGATGAAGATTTAAGAGCAGACAGACAGCCTGAATTTACACAGATAGACCTTGAAATGTCTTTTGTTGAGATGGATGATGTTTTATCAGTGAATGAAGGCTTTGTAAAAAAACTCTTTAAAGAAACATTGGATATTGATGTAAAAACACCTTTAAGAAGAATGCCATATTCCGAGGCAATGGACAGATTCGGCTCGGATAAACCCGACCTTCGTTTTGGTATGGAACTTATTGATATATCAGAATGTATTATAAATACTGAATTTAAAGTGTTTGCATCTGCAGTAGCAACCGGCGGAAGTGTAAGATGTATTAAAGTTGATGCTAAAGACGGTGCTCCTGCACTTTCAAGAAAAGAAATTGATGCTTTGGTTGAATTTGTTAAAACATACAGAGCGAAAGGTCTTGCGTATATCATAAAAGATGAAAGCGGAATTCGTTCTTCAGTTGCAAAATTCTTAACAGAGGACGAGCTTAATTCTATATTTGAGAAAACCAATATTAAAAATGGAGAAATTCTTCTTATAGTTGCAGATAAAAACGAAGTTGTATATGATTCACTCGGTGCTTTAAGATGTCATATTGCATCAAAGCTTGATATCATTGGTAAAGACTATGAAATATTATGGGTTGTTGATTTTCCTCAGTTCGAGTATGATGAAGAAGAGGGAAGATATTTTGCAAAACATCATCCCTTTACAGCACCGAAAGACGAAGATATTGAACTTCTTG
>JAZOOC010000231.1:0-7394 GCA_045654825.1 Clostridia bacterium
GTTAAAACATTCAAGCTTTGCATATATATTTGAATTGTGTTTATTTTCTTCGATATAATTATTAAGCTTAAGGATTGGTGTATCTCCTACAAGCTCTGCTACCGAATTTACAACTTGCATATTATTTACCTCTTTTTAAAACATCTGACTGCAAAAGCATATCCTTTGCACTTTCTAAAGTTGCATCGTTTATGGATACACCGCCTGTTATTCTTGCTATTTCTTTTATTCTTCCCTCGTTATTAAGAAGTGTTACTTTTGTTCTGGTTGTTTTTTCGTCAGATTCTTTTTCTATATAAAAATGATTATCCGCCATTGCGGCAATCTGCGGAAGATGAGTTACAGAAAGCACCTGTCTGTCTTTTGATACCCGCCACATTTTTTCGGCTATTTTCTGCGCCGCTCTTCCACTTACACCTGTATCTATTTCGTCGTATATCATTGTAGATACATTATATTTCCCCAAAAGCGCCGAGCTTAAACCTAACATTATTCTTGAAAGCTCACCACCCGATGCTATTTTCGAAAGCTTTCCGGGTGCTATCCCGGTATTTACAGACAATAAAAATTCAACCTTATCGGTGCCGTCTTTATAAAACTTATCAGTCATTTTGAATTCCGCTTCAAATTTTGCATTCGGCATATTCAAATCTGAAAGTTCTGAAATAATTGTTTTTTCAAGTTTTTTAGCTGCAGATTTTCTCTTTTCAGAAAGTATTATACTCTTTTTCTTTAGTTCCTGTTTTAATGCCTCAAGCTCTTTTTCAAGCGCTTTGGTATTTTCTTCGGAATTCTTTAAAAATTCAAGTTCAGTTTTTGCCTTATTATAGTATTCGGTTATCTCGTCATAATCATTACCAAACCGACGCCTCAAATCGTTTAATTCATCTATTCGTTTTTCGGTTTCGTCTATTGTATTTTCATCAAAATCATGCTCACTTAAAAAGCTTTTTAATTCTCCCGATAAATCTTCAAGCTCAAAATAAATGCGGTTTACCGACTCATTCATTTTTGAAAGCTTATCCGAATAGGAGCTGATGTCGTTAAGCTCTTTTACGGCTTTTCCCACAAGTTCGGCTGCAGACACACCGTTATAATGTCCCGAAAGCATATTATATGCTTTTTCTGTGCCCTCGGTTATTTTTCGCATATTAGACATAAGCTTTCTTTTTTCGAGAAGCTCTTCGTATTCGCCTTTTTTGATATCGGCTTTTTCTATAGCCTCGGTTTCATATAAAAGAAGCTCATATCTTCTTTCTTTTTCAGCTGTATCTGTTGTTATTTCCTTAAGCTTTTCTCGTATGTGTTTAAGCTTTGAAAAACAGTTATTATAATCTTCTTTTTCTTTTGCGGTATCTGCATAGTCATCCAGAATATGTATATGCATTTCGGGATTTAAAAGTGACTGATTATCGTGCTGACCATGTATATTAACAAGCTTTTCTCCAATATCCCGAAGCATTGACAATGTTGCCATTGAGCCGTTTATTCTTATTGTATTTTTGCCGTCAAGATTAAACTCTCTTGATATAAGAAGCTCGTCTTCACAGTCTATACCAAGCTCGCCTGCATATTTTGAAACCTCTTCGTCAATATAAAAATATGCTTCTACTCTTGCCTTTGTTTCTCCGCTTCTTATCATATCTTTTGAAGCACGGCTTCCGAGAACAAGATTTATTGCATCTATTATTATGGATTTGCCCGCACCTGTCTCTCCGGTCAATATATTAAGACCGGATTCAAAATCTATTCTTGTTTCTGCTATAACCGCCAGATTTGATATGGCAAGACTTTTAAGCATTTCTTTTCCCCTATCTGATATATTCTGCTATTTTTTTGGAAAGCTCCTCGGCTTTTTTTTCGTTTCTTAAAACTATCATTATTGTATCATCACCTGCAATGGAACCCAAAATAGAGGTGAGATTTAAATTTTCAACTGCGTATGCAACGCCCTGTGCCATACCCTGAAGTGTTTTAACAATTACTATATTATTGGCATAATCCGAAGACACCACCGCTTCGGTTACAATATTTTTAAGCTTTAACATAGTTGCGTTTGTCTGGCTTTTTTTATTATAAGAGGGATATCCGTATTTTGTGCCTTTTGTATCCGAATGAACTTTTAAAAGCTTAAGCTCTTTAATATCTCTTGATACTGTTGCTTGTGTTACATTAAATCCCTGCTCATAAAGCTTTTCGGAAAGCTCTTCCTGAGTTGAGATTTCATAATCGTCTATTATTTTAAGTATTGCAGAATGTCTTGATTTTTTCATTAGTTAACACTTCTTTCCGACATCTTTTTTCTTAATATAGAATAAAAACTGTCTTTCTTTATTCTTATAAGCCCTGTTGTGTGTGAGGCTTTTTTAATTTTAACTGTTCCCGTGCTTTCTATACTCTCTCTTCCGTCGCAGGAAACAAAAAAACCGGGATTATAGCTCTCGTTACACTCAATCTCCACTAGTTCCTTACCGCCTATTATAAGGGAGCGGTTATAAAGCGAATGAGGACAAATAGGAGTTACAGTCATTATATCGAGGTTGGGAGATACAATCGGTCCGCCTGCAGACAAAGAATATGCAGTTGAGCCTGTAGGAGTTGAAACTATAAGTCCGTCTGCGGTATATCTTTCCGCGCAATTTCCCGAAACCAGCAATTTCGATTTTATCATTCTTGGATAAACACCTCTTGAAATGATAACATCATTAAGACAAAAATCTTTTTTAACGCCGTTTTTAGTGTTGTATTCACATTCGAGCATCATTCTCTCGTCAATTGTATAATCTCCTGTAAAAAGCCCCTTTAAAGCTTCAATTTCATCTAATTCGAGTGCGGTCAGAAAGCCGAGATGCCCCATATTTATTCCTATAACGGGTTTTTTATATGCACTTGCTTTGTTTGCGGCGGAAAGCAGTGTTCCGTCACCGCCGAGAGATATTATAACATCTTTGCTTTTATAAAACTCATCGTCTTCTATATCTGTTATATTCTTATATTCATATTCATCGGTATACAAAGAAAGCACGCTTTCAACCTTATTGAGCATATCCTCTGAAACACGGTCTCTTGCAACTATTCCTATCTTTTTAAATTCCATTTCAGTTACCTTCCAAAGAAAGATTTTTATGTGAATCAGCTATAACTTTTTCAAGAATTTCCGATGGTATATCTTCACCCTTACCATCATTTTTTATATACATAAGATATTCAATATTCCCCTCCGGTCCTTTTATCGGAGAAAAGTCGAGTGCTTTTACAGAAAAACCGAGTTCAGTTGCATAACCTGTTGCATTTATTAATACTTCCTTATGCACATTTATATCACGCACTACACCTTTTTTTCCTACTTTATCTCTTCCCGCTTCAAACTGAGGTTTTACAAGTGCAGCACAAAAGCAATCGTCTTTTAATATTTCCTTAACCTTGGGCAATACAAGTTTAAGCGAGATAAAAGATACATCTATCGAAACAAAATCTATTTCGTGCTTTAAAAGTGAAGTATCAAAATATCTTATATTTGTTCTTTCGATACATGCTACTCTTTCGTCTGTTCTTAATTTCCATGCAAGCTGACCGTAACCGACATCTACCGAATATACATAGTTCGCACCATTCTGCAGCATACAGTCGGTAAATCCGCCTGTTGATGCACCTATATCCATACAGTTTTTGCCGTTTAAATCGATCTCAAATACTTCCATTGCCTTTTCAAGCTTAAGACCGCCTCTGCTTACATATCTCGCAGTTTCTCTTACTGTTATTTCCGACTCGGTATCAACGGTTGTACCCGGTTTATCTATTCTTTGTTCGCCTATATAAACCTGCCCCTCCATTACAAGCCGTTTCGCCATTTCGCGGCTTGGAGCAAGTCCTTTTTCAAATATAAGCACATCTATTCTTTCTTTCATTAACTGAAAAACTCCTTTTTTATATCCTCATAAAGAGAGTCTGCATCAAGTCTTAACTTTTTCATAAGTTCAGATACCTCTCCATGTTCAATGAAGCTGTCCGGTATGTTTTTAAGGGATATATCTGCTTTTAAATCTTTAAGTTCAGATGCTATAGCTTCTCCCATACCGCCAGATTTAATTCCGCACTCCAAAACAACCGCTTTTTTTGTTTTTACAACAGAATTTCTTATAGTTTCCAAATCAAGAGGGTTTATAAATCTTACATTTATTATTTCAGCATTTATATTGTCTTTTGAAAGCAATTCTTTTAAACATAATGCTTCTGATAGCATCTGCCCCTCGGAAATTATTGTTATATCAGTTCCCTCAGATACTATTTCAGATTTTGCAAATTCTATTTTTTCGTGAGAAATTTCTGCCTGTTTGTTTCCTCTGGGATATCTTATTGCAACAGGTGTATTCATTTGATTTAATGCAAATTCCAGCATCATATCAAGTTCAGAAAATGATGACGGTGACATAAGAGTTATGCCGGGAATTGAGCGGATATAAGAAATATCAAAAATCCCCTGATGTGTTTCTCCGTCTGCGCCAACCAATCCCGCTCTGTCTATACAGATAACGGTATGAAGCTTCATAAGGGCAACATCACAGATTAACTGATCAAAGCTTCTCTGCAAAAATGTTGAATATACAGCAAGAACAGGTTTTAATCCGCCTGCAGACATACCTCCGCAAAGTGCCGCCGCGTGTTCTTCACATATTCCTACATCAAAGAAACGGTCGGGATATTTTTCGGCAAATTCTGAAAGCCCTGTTCCCGAGGGCATTGCCGCAGTTACCGCTACTATATTTTTATCATTTTTAGCAAGAGTTACAAGAGTTTTTCCGAAATGTGCCGAATAATCTTCTGAAGATTTGCCTTTTGTTCCTGTAGTTACATCAAATGAAGATATTCCATGAAAAATTTCCGGATTTTCTTCGGCATAGGGATACCCCTTACCTTTTTTTGTTTTTATATGTATTACAACAGGCTTGTCTATCTGTTTTGCGTTTTCAAAGATATTTATAAGCTCGGTTAAATTATGTCCGTCGTATGGTCCATAATATTCAAAACCGAGATTTTCAAAAACGGTTTCGCCTATAAGAAGTTTTCTTGCAGTTGCTTTTAACTTTCTTAAAAGCTTTGATATTCCGGGCAAGGGATGAAGCTTTCTTTCCACCTTTTTCTTAGTGGAAATATAAGAGCTTGAAAGCCTTAATTTTCTAAGATGCTTGGAAATACTGCTTGAATTTTTCGATATAGACATTCCGTTATCATTAAGTATTACTATTATATTATCTTTCTTGGTATGTCCTATATCGTTCATTGCTTCATATACCATACCGCCCCCGAAAGAGCCGTCGCCTATCAATGCAAGAACATTGGTTTTTTCTCCTTTTATTCGTGCAGCTCGTTTAAATCCCGCCGCAACGGATAAGGAGTCTGAGCTGTGGCCTGTATCGAAAAAGTCATATTCGCTTTCTGATGTTTTCGGAAATCCCGAAATTCCGCCCGACTTTCTTAACTGTGAAAAGCCGTCTTTTCTGCCGGTCAGAATTTTATGAACATAGCTTTGATGACCAACATCGAATATGATTTTATCTTTTTTAAAATCAAAAACTCTGTGAAGGGCAACACTTAACTCAACAACACCTAAATTAGACGCAAGGTGTCCCCCCGTTAAAGCGACTTTGCTTATAAGAAATTCTCTTATTTCCCCACAGAGTGTTTCAAGCTCTTCATTATTCAGTTGTTTTATTGCTTCATAAGAAACAAGCTTGTCTAATACTGACATAAAAAGCTTCACTTCATTTCTTTATACTGAATACAGATATTATTTTTGCAAATATAAAAACAATACTGTTTGCATTTTTTATTGCAAATGACTTACCCATTGCTTTACCGCCGATTGTTAACGCGGCTGTAGTTGCAGTTAAAATCATAGAAACTGCCATATCATTATTTAGTCTTAAAAGATTGACTATGTATACAACTATAACGGCAGTTGTTGAACCGCTTATAATCCCTGCAATATCTCCGATAACATCATTACAGAAGTTGGACATTTTCTCTGCGTTTCTTAAAAGATTTATTGCTTGTTTTGCACCTCTTGTTTTCTTTGATGCAAGAGCATGGAAAGGAATTTCGTCTGCGGTTGTTATTGCCATTCCGAGTATATCGAAAATAATACCGATCGCTATAATAACAAGAAGTACTAAAATGGCAAAATACCAGCTCAATCTGTTACTGATTTCCGAAGTCAGATAAGATAAAAACATAGATGCCGCAAAGGTTACAAGAGTTATCAATATAACCCAGCGCGAGTTTTTGTTTTTATCCGTTTTATCGGCTTTGATAATTATCATCCTTTCATATATAAAGGCAGCGGTAACACCCTACATAAATCTTACGGCTTAGGTCGAGTGAGATTTCCTGAACGGATACCGATCGTTGCCGCATCGGCAGTTCCCTTTTAAATCCGTTCCCATAGCGTCGCCGCTTACGGTACTCGATTGCCACTTAGTCCGTACTGCAATCTATAAGGCATAAAACAGTCTAGGAGTTTTCCTCGGCAGTTTATATTAAATCTTAGCCTCTTTTGCAAATATGGTTTCATATGATAATCTCCTTCAGATATTGGCCATATATCTTAAAGGGCGCAATTCATACTCCCCCATACCCACTTCAAGGCAGGCTACTCTGCACACAGCATATTACTGCGAAGCAGGTTCTATCCTATGCCGTAGTCTCGACATGATACGCTTTCGCTACTCAGCGTCTTAACCACAGTCATAAGTCTCCGCGGAAGCAGGTGCATTGTCTGCATGCCATTGCAAAGTACCCTACTTCCTTAACTCCCAGCATCCGCCCAGAACTGGGCGTTCCAAGCGCACACCAGGAACTTCATCGATATGCCCGACGGCGGATTTTTAGGCCCGCCTTCGAAATAATACAAACCGACTAGAATACTGCACCGCCGATTTAAAACTTATTTGTTTCTGTTTAAAAGATACTCGGTTAATTCCTTTAAAAACCAACCTTTTTCTCCGAATTTATCTGCTATTTCATTGCATTTTGAAGATAAATCCTTTATTATATCCTCACATTCCTGTAAAGAGAAATATGAAAGATATGTAGTTTTTTCATTTTTCGCATCACTGCCTATGGGTTTTCCCAGTGTTTCTTCATCGGAGGTTACATCAAGCATATCGTCTTTAATCTGAAATGCAAGCCCTGTCATAGAGCCAAACTCTCCAAGAAGATTACAAGTTTCTTCATCTGCTCCCGCAAGCACTGCTCCCGCCATAAAGGAAGCTCTTATAAGTGCACCTGTTTTAAGTGCATGAAGCTCATTTAGAAGATTTAAGGGAATTTTCTTCCCCTCATTTTCAATATCTATAGTTTGTCCGCCAATCATACCGTCGCTGCCTGCGGCTTTA
>JAZOOC010000232.1:0-4224 GCA_045654825.1 Clostridia bacterium
GGTAAGTGTAACAGTCGGGTCTTCACTATAGGAAGCCCCGGGTCTTGTGAGACTGCCATCCGAGGATATAATATCAGGATGTGAGCTGCTCCAGGATATATCTGTGTTATAAATTCCGCGGTCAGGAAGAGCAAGGTCAGCTGTCAGATAGCCATATTCCTCTTCGGCGGTTAAAAGACCGCTTCGACCAAGAACATGAGAATCATACATAGCCGCCTCTTTATCGCTCATATCTCTGCGGGCATAGTATGTTTTAAAGCTTGTTAATGTGTTTGTCTGGTAATAAGTTCCTTCTATATAAAAATTGATATATGTAAGACCATCTGTTCCGGCATCATATGAATATTTATTATCTACAACACATTCATCATTAAACCACATAGAATAAGTGGAATTCATGGTATCAAAAAGCAAATCTACTTTAATTTCTCTCCAGGTACCATCTTTAAGGGGGTGGCTCGAACCGTCAGCATCTGAGCTTTCTGAATATGATGCATGAAACTTATTATTTCGAATAGCACTTATAAAGTATGCTTTATTATCGGTTTTATAACCGCGAATATTAAAGGTTCTGCCGGGATTACTGCGTTTGAATATATACTGTACCCCTATGAGACCCTGCATCACACTTTTATCAGTATTTAAATAGTAACGGGCAGAGGTTGTTCCAACATTTTGGCTTCGCGTAATTTTCATTACTCCGCCCTCTTCAACCACACTTCCACCTGAGGGATCTACTACCCAATGTGAGCTTATGTTACCATCGGTAAAATCTTCATCGTGTATTATGCGTGCCACCGTTGGCAAAGGCTTAGCCTGAGGTAAAGCACCGCTGTCTGCACTACCGTCACTGCCTGAGCCGGAATCACTTCCAATATTACCGTCGCTATCTGAGCTGCCATCGCTGTCAGGAGTATCTCCGTCGCTACTGCCTACATCACCATCGCTACTGCCATCATTGACATAATATATCTTAAAGGATGATAAATCAAGAGACTGAGCCTTTGTATCACTCATATAAAACTTAATATATGAAACGGATGAAGCTCCTGATTTGTGCGAATACTTGTTATTTACAACACATTCGCCATCAAACCACACGGAGTATGCGGAATTTTCTGTATCATATAAAATATTGATTTTAAACTCTGGCCAGCTTCCCGATTTAAGCGAATTGCTTGAACCATCGGTCTGCGCCGTTTCGGAATAGACTGCGTGGAATTTACTGTTTCTTAGTGCAAGCGATGAATATTCCTTATCATCTTCATCATAAGTACGGATATTTAAAGTCTGGGCAGGCTTATTTCTTTTTGCGTAAAATTCTACACCAATAAGACCATGAAGCGTGCTTTTATCTGTATTAGGATAATATGAAGCATATAAATTACCCTTATCCTTACCCATCACCATATTCATTGCCCCGTCATTTTCCGAAACACTTCCCCCGTCAGAGGTAAAGGTCCAATGGTCGCTTATTACACCATCTGTGAAATCTTCTTCGTGAATCAGGCGCGAAACCTCGGGAATTGCAGGCTGCTCTACCGTCTGAGTAAAGCCGACCTGAACTACGGAAGCCAGCATTACAAATATTAATATAATTGATATAAACTGTTTGTTCATATTAATCACCACTCTTTATACATAGACTATATCAATCATTTATAATAACAACAGCTTCGACCTCATTATTATTTATAAGCATAAATATTTTAGATGCTCCATTGCCAACATATTCATATGACATAATATCATAGGAGTTTCCCGGCAGAATATTTCCGGTGGTTCTCTCATAGAGATAAATTTGCGGTCCTTCATCTGTTAAGAGGTCGATAGTTCTCTTTGGTGCAGATTCATCTTCTCCGAGCATAACAACAATACGGTCTACAATTTCATTTCTCTCAGCTGAGATACATCCTGCATCAACAGAATAAACAAGAGCATAAATTTCTTCATTTGCACGACCTTCATTGCTATTGTAATAGTCGGTAAGGCCCTGTGAAGATGCAAGATATGCCAGATTGTCAACATATCCGTTTCTGTTGAGCTCATACTTAACAAGGTCGGCCTTGCGGAGTTTTTTTGCAACAGACTCAACAGAGCTTCCTTCTGCACATACAACATCCACTATTTCACCTTCTGTGAGAGCTTTGATTTTGAAACCAACGCTTCCATCATCCAATAAAGACTGAGAAACAGAGCCTACAATTGAAATCTTTGTGTCGCTATCGAAAAACTTTGGTGCATCGGCATCCATACTGCCATAGATAACAACTGATTTGGCAATGTGTGTGTCTTCATCAATATCTGCAGGAATACATTTATATTCCGATTCATTTGTCAATTTCAGTGTTTCGAGCCAGTCATCATCTGCAGGATCAGCTGAATCAGGAACACATATAACCTGTGTGTTATCATTAATTAAAAATGGTGTTATACCTGTTTTGCCGCCAAAAGATCTGATCTTTGAATTGAAACATAACGCACTTGCATCATATTTTGAGCCTATAATATTTATTTCTTTTACAAAACCTTCGTTATTTAATTTATAGTTTATAAGCTTACCTGCAAGCACATTTGAAGCAATTTCGTTTGAAGCAGATTTTACACCGTCGAGCTTTATCGTTTCTGCACAAACAAGCTCTGAAAGAGATGAATTTGCATAATCATAGGAAATTGTTTCGGTGTTGCCGCTTTTTTTAACAATCTTTGTTCCGCTGCCGGATGTTGCCGCAAAAAGCTTAAATGACGATGAAATACCAGTACCGTCTCTTCCTGCTTTTGCCACAAAAACATATTTTTCTGTGCCGAGCATATCTTCACCGGTTGCAACGATTTTACCTCTTGCATCAAGAAGATATGTTCCCATATCACCAAGAACAACAGAAAGCTTTGCTGCACCAAGATTATTTTTTGCAAGCTCATACTGTTCCTCGTCAATTTCTATTGTTTTTCCGTCATCTAATATACCGCTTACTTTTCCGCTTATCTTTTTATCGCATAAAATAATTTCTGCATATTTACCATCAAGACTTGCAGCTATTGTAAGAGTCATATCACTTTTAATATCTGAAAATTCAGCCTTTGTGCCATCAGCGTTTTCTATTGTATAGCTGTAGTCAATATCATCGGTATGTATCTGAAAACCTTTTTTGCCATTTAAAAGCTCATTGTTGGCAAAATAAATTGTGCTTGTTCTTTCATAAACAGATTCAACAACAAAGCTTTCTTCTTCGGTTATAAAAAGTGTTTCATACATATTGTCGCCATCAGCATCAATGACTCTGTAGAAACCATTGTATATATGTAAAAGACTGCCTGTAACATTTCCATTTGCCACAGCCTTGCCATTATAAATACAATTTAAAAGCGACCCTGCAAGATTAATATCTTTTTTCTTGTCATCGTTATTCCAATAGGAAAGTGAAGTCTTTGAAATGCTCTCCAACACATCTGCTGTAATTATAATTTCTTCATTCTCAAGAACAGACTTACACGAAATGATAACAGGTGTTGAGCTTCCTTTTTCCTTTCGGCTGTATATTTCAACCTTTTGTCCAAGAAATTTTTCAGCTCCGCTCTCTCCGGGATTATAGAACATACCATCAATCAGAACATAACCTGATTTTACTGTTGATTCGCCTGTGAGCGAGGTAATTCCATTATCTGTGACTATGCCCTCATCTCTTACAATATCTTTCTGATTTGTCAGCTTTTCATAGAGGGTATAGGAAGATATTTCATAAGAATTTCCATCAACCAAATCTCTTTCCATAACTTTTACATCAAGAGCATTAGAAAGATAAATTGCAATATCTCCTCTTTTGGCAGAGGCTTGATATTCTGCATTAACTCCGTCTGTAACAGATAAACGGGCGCCCATGGCTATATATCCTTCAGGATAACCACCCATGGAGAGTGCATTTACCTCATAGCCGAGTGCACTTACAATTATTGTTATTGCATCTGCATAGCTTATGTTATCATCAGGACGGAAGGTTCCATCTTCAAAGCCCTTAATCAAACCAAGATTAACAGCCATATTGATATAACCATTTGCCCAATGGTCAGATGAAACATCGTTAAATCTTGTGGCAGAACCCGCAGGCATATTTGAAAGTATGCCCAACATACGAACTGCAACAGCAGTAAGCTCTGCTCTGGTCATTGTTTCTTCGGGATAAAAGAGACCATCATCATGGCCATTCATAAGACCAACAGAAGCCA
>JAZOOC010000233.1:0-2535 GCA_045654825.1 Clostridia bacterium
TTCACCGTTCAAAGCATTTTCAATTGTAACTGAAGTTGTATCTGCAGGATAATCGGTTAAAGATAAAACTTCTTTTATTTCCGTATTGTTCGAAATACGGATTTTTATTTCTGCAACAGAAAGAGGATTAATCCAGCTTATAATGAATTCGTTGTTTTCGTTAAGAACACCCTGAACATTTTCTATTGAAGGAATGAATTCATCAGTTTTTGTGTACGGATTATTTAAAAGCTGAGGATACATAAAATCGCTTTTAACTATCCATTTATCCTCCGTAAATGTTGAATCAGTTGTGAGTATATTTGCAATATCATCATTTGCCGTATAACAATTTATAATTCCATCTGTGCCGACATTATTGGAACCGATAAGATTCAGCTCGGAGTTTGCAGAATCATAGCAATTTAACATTTGAAGCAAATTAGTATAATTCTTATGTCCCGCTGTTCCGATGACAGCGCCTTTCGCAGCACTTGATGACGAAACCACACCTGAATTGAAGCAATCTGCAATGCTTAATTCCGAGTCGTTTGCTCCGTAAAATCGTCCCTGAATTCCCCCTGTATGCTCACCGCCTGTAACATTGCCTTTATTAAAGCATTCCGCAATCGAGCATCCGCTTCCGTATGTATATCCGCAAATACCGCCGGTTTCACTATTTCCGATAATCATTCCACTGTTTTCACACTTTTTAATCGAAGAAGTATTTGAACGCCCTGCAATTCCTCCGGTGTATTTTGAACCTGCTTTTATACTGCCTTTATTCACACAATTTTCAGCAGATGAACCGCTATTTAAATAGCCTGTAATTCCTCCGGTATATTCTTTTCCCGAAACAGAAGCTTCGTTTATAGTATCAAGTATTTGTGTATTAGTTCCGGAAAGCCCGGTAATTCCACCGGTATAGTTATTTACAACGGTTTCAGACAGACTGTTTATTGCCGCATTATTTATACAGTTTCTGATAGTCGTTTCAAGAGCATATCCGGCCACAGCCGCCGTATGAGTTCCTGTTGAATCGACTTTACCTTCAAATTTTATATTTTCTATGGTTGCGCCGTTTGCATAAGCAACAAAGGCTGTATAATTTGAAGTTGAATTTATATTCAGTGTTACTACAGGCTTATATCCGCTTCCGTTCAGATTACCTTTGATTTTTCCGCTGAATTTAGCACTGTCTGAACCTAATGGCGTAGTTACGGTTATATCACTTCTTATCTCATAGCAAGCAGTCATATCCGTAATATTTTTAAAGTCATCGTCGGTGTATATGAGATATGGATATTCTTCTGTACCATTTTGTATAACGTCACCTGATGCCGTGTATTCAAGGGAAAGCTCGGAAGCAACCGAATTCTTTTTATTGGCAACTCCGCTTACTGCAGTCACTTTAACCTTGAAATTATCTGCAGAATCAGACATATCGGGAATAACGATTTCTCTTGAACTTTCTCTGTATTCATATTCATCAGACAATACATCGTTATTTGTAAATTCTATTATGTATGCTGAAGCATCTGAGACCTCATCCCATGAAATTATTGCCCTTTTTATTTTATTGGCTGTTCCGTAACGGACTTCCAGAACAGGCGAATCAATTGAACTAAATTCTACCGGTAATACAAATTCCTGACAATAAGAGGAATCCATATACCCTGTTGCCCCAATGGATTTTAACCAAATTGAAAATACTGCAGTTGCTGAAGCCGGGTTTGAACTTATTGATGATAAATCATAAAAAACTGACTTAAGGTCTGCAGCAGTGCCGGTAATACTTCCTATTATCCGCTCGTTACCTTCAAGAGCGACCTTGATTTCATAAGAGGATGCCCCTACTGCGTCGGCCCACTTTAATATTCCGTTTTCACATTGCACTATTGAAGGCACATCCGCATATTTTATGATAACCTGAGGGGCGCTTCCGCCGCCACCTCCTCCACCGCCGCTACCGCCTCCGCCGCCAATAGATACAGTTGGGTTAACAACGATTTTTTCAGGTTCGTTTTTTTCTTCAATCTTAACCTCTTCGCTTTTTTTGTTGTTATATTTTCTGAGATTGTTGAATATGCTGAAGCTTTCTCCCCTTAAAATGGAGTGGTTTGCTTTAAAGCTTCCGTCACTATAACCATTTATAAATCCTGACTTTTTCATTGCATTTATGTGGTTTAATGCCCAGGAAGGAATATCAGCACTGTCGTTGAAATATAAACCGGCATCATCCGATTCAAGCTTGGCAACCCTTGAAACAATAACACACGCTTCAGCTCTTGTTATGTTTTTTTCCGGATTGGCATTTCCCTTTTCATCGCCTGTAATATATCCGGCATTCTTTGCTATCAGAAAGTCATTATAATACCATTTACTTTCTGATACATCAGGAAAATTCACTTCTGAACAAAGCTCATATTTATATAATTTATTTATGATTTTTATAAATTCTGCTCTTGTAAGCTCATTGTCAGGTTTTACACTACCATCTTCATAACCGCTTATAATATTATGCTTGATAAGCTCGTTTATTTCTTCATAGGCCCA
>JAZOOC010000234.1:0-2210 GCA_045654825.1 Clostridia bacterium
AAAGAGCTTGTTATTGAAAATGTAGATTTCGATTCACTTATTCCCGGAGTTCAGACAGGTAAATATGATTTTGTTATGGCAGGTATGACTGTAACAGAAGATAGAAAAGAACAGGTTGATTTTACACAGACTTATGCAACAGGCGTTCAGGTTATCATTGTTAAAGAAGGTTCTGCTATCACAACAGCTGAAGACTTAACAAAAGAAGGCGCTAACACTAAAATCGGTGTTCAGCTTGCTACAACCGGAGACCTCTACTGCACATGGGATATCGAAGACGAAGGACTTGGAAAAGTTGAAAGATATAATAAAGGCGCAGATGCTGTTATGGCTTTAAATTCCGGAAAAGTTGACTGTGTTGTTATAGATAACGAACCTGCTAAAGTTTTCGTTCAGAACAACCCCGGTCTTAAAATTCTTGATACTGAATACATAACTGAAGATTACGCAGCAGCAGTTTCCAAAGATGAACCCGAATTAAAAGAAGCTATTGACAAAGCTTTAGGTGAACTTATTGCTGACGGAACAGTTGCAGATATTATTGCAAAATATATTCCTGCAGAATAATAAATAATCTCATTAGACAGCAGGGCTGACTTCAGCCCTGTTGCTTTTTGCGAAAGGAATTTTATAATGCCGGATTGGATTTTAAAACTAAAAAAAGACTTTATAGTTGCTTTTATAGAAGATAACAGATGGAAATATCTCGTTGAGGGTATCGGAAATACTATGATACTCACATTTTTTGCACTCATTATAGGTGTTGTGCTTGGTGTAGTAGTTGCCGCTGTAAGAACAACATATGATAAGCAATATAATGAAATAAAAAATCCTATAGCTAAATTCTTTTTAAATATAGGAAATGCCGTTTGTAAGATATATCTTACTGTTATAAGAGGAACACCTGCTATGGTGCAGATTCTTATTATATTCTTTATTATTATGGCAAGCTCAGATAACAAAATGCTTTGTGGTATAATAGCATTTGGTATTAACTCCGGTGCTTATGTAGCAGAAATTATTCGCGGCGGTATTATGAGTATAGATGTAGGGCAGTCAGAAGCCGGGCGTTCGCTTGGTTTCAGTTACATACAGACTATGTGGTATATAGTGCTTCCGCAAACCTTTAAAAATATTTTGCCTGCACTTGCAAACGAATTTATAGTTCTTTTAAAAGAAACAGCTATTGCAGGTTATGTTGGAGTTACTGACCTTACAAGAGGTGCGAATATTATACGAGGTATAACATATCAGAGCTTCTGGCCTCTTCTTTCTATAGCTGCAATATATCTTGTTATGGTATTGTTCTTTACATGGCTTGTTGAAGTGCTTGAGAGGAGGCTGAGAAAGAGTGAACGATAATATAATTAAAGTTACAGGACTTAAAAAACACTATAAAAACGGTGTTATCAAAGCTCTTAACGGTGTTGACCTTGAAGTTAAAAAGGGTGAAGTTATTGTTGTAATCGGTCCTTCCGGCTGCGGTAAATCAACTCTTTTGCGTTCGCTTAATCTTCTCGAAACTCCTACAGAAGGAAGCATTTATCTTGAAGGTACAGATATAACTGATCGTAAAACAGATATAAATCTTCACAGACAAAAGGTTGGAATGGTTTTTCAGCATTTTAATCTTTTTCCTCACAAAACTATTTTAGGAAATATGACTATTGCTCCGGTAAAACTTAAAAAAATCCCTAAAAAAGATGCTGAAAATAGAGCGATAGAGCTTTTAAAGGTTGTTGGACTTGAAGACCGTGCCCTTGCTTATCCGAGTCAGCTTTCGGGCGGACAAAAGCAAAGAGTTGCCATTGTCCGTGCGCTTTGTATGGACCCCCATGTTATGCTCTTTGATGAGCCTACATCAGCACTTGACCCCGAAATGGTTGGTGAAGTTCTTGATGTTATGAGAAAGCTTGCCAAAGACGGTATGACAATGCTTGTTGTAACTCACGAAATGAGATTTGCAAGAGAAGTTGCCAATAGAGTAATATTTATGGATGAAGGTGTTATCATAGAAGACGGCACACCTGAAGATATATTCGATAATCCTAAAAGCGACAGACTTAAAAATTTCCTTGCAAAAGTTTTATAATATAAAAAAGACCTGTTAAAAAACTCAGCTTGAGTTTTTTAACAGGTCTTGATTTTGATGGGAATAGCAAAAATTGATTCAGAATGGAGAAACTGAGCCAAAACTTTAGTTTTGGGTT
>JAZOOC010000235.1:0-5659 GCA_045654825.1 Clostridia bacterium
CAACTTTGTCTTCCTAAGACCGCTTGGCCTCCGACTTTAGCTTCATCAACAGGAATTGCAAAACCAAGTCCCTCTACTCCCGAAGAAGCAATTTTTACAGAATTTATTCCTATAACTTCACCATAGCAATTAACAAGCGCACCGCCTGAATTACCTGAATTTATTGCTGCATCTGTCTGAATAAGATTATAGGTTTTTCCATCAACCTCAACTGTTCTGTTAAGAGCACTTATAATTCCGGAAGTTACACTTCCAGCAAATTCCATACCAAGAGGATTTCCGATTGCAACAGCTAAATCCCCTACCTCGAGTTCGCTGGAAACGCCGAATTCAGCATAAGGATAAACACCTTTTTCCATCTTAAGAACAGCCAAGTCAGTCTTAACATCCTGACCAACTATCTCAGCTTTTTTGGTTTCACCGGTACTTAAATGAACGGTAATCGAGGATGCTCCGTTGATTACATGCTGGTTTGTAACAACATATCCGTCACTTGATATAATAATACCCGAACCGCTTGACTCAGACTGAACTGTGCCAAAATATGTTGCCGTAGGAACAGAAGAAACAATACCAACTGTTGCCGGACCTACTTTAATAGCAATCTGAGGAATAGTAAGAACTCCGTCTTTATTTTGATTATCTTTAGATATTGTTGTAATGCTTGAAGAACTATCAGGATTAATATTTTTATTAACATTTTCAACAGACAATTTTGATTCTATATATCCCGGCATAACAGCAGTGAATATACCTCCGGTCAATGCAGAGCCCAAAATAGCCGAAGCAAGCATAAGTATCGCAAGCTTATAAACAGTCTTTTTTGGTTTTGCGACATTTCTCTTTTCAAGTTGATTTTCATTTGTAAAGACTCTTTCGTTGTTTTCAGAATTGTTTTGAAAATCATCATTATACCAATTATAATTTTCTGACATATCACACGCCTCCTGTATCTAAATCTTATTTTAATTAAATTCTAACAGAAAAATATTAAGAAATTATTAAATAATATTAAATTAATTCTTATATTTTTTTAGCTCAAAAGAAAATTCAGCAAATTTTCCTTGTTCACTATTAAGGTATATTTTTTCCCCGTGTTTATTTAATATACTCTTAACAATCGACAATCCGAGTCCGACGCCGTTTTTATTAAGACTTCTTGATTTATCAAATTTATAAAATCTTTCAAATATAAAATTAGAAACTTCTTTCGGAACCCCTTCTCCTTCGTTCCATACAGTTACTTTAACTTTAGAGTCGTCTGAAGTTGTTTTAATATCTATTCTTCCGCCATTATAAGTGAATTTAATAGCATTATCAATAAGATTTGTAAGAACTCTTTTTATTGCATCTTTATCTGCATATACAATTTCATTGTCATTTTTAAAATCTGCACTTAATATTATATTTTTTTCACTGAATCTTTTCTCAAATCCGATTATAGTAATTCTTATTTGTTCATTAATATCAAAAGAAGTTTTTTCGAGTTTTGCTTCATCTGAATTATATCTGGAATTTTCAAGTAAATCAGAAACCAGCTTAGACAGTCTTTTTGTTTCATCAAGAACAATTTCAAGATATTGATTCTGTTTTTCGACCGGAATTGTTCCATCCAAAATCCCCTGTACAAACCCGGTAATTGTAGTCATCGGTGTTCTTAATTCATGTGAGATATCAGATATAAAACTCGCCCTCATTTTCTCTACCGTAGATAAAGAATCTGCCATTTGATTAAAGGATTCAGCAAGAAAATATAACTCATTTTTAACTTTGATATCTATTCTTCTGTCAAAATTACCACAGGAGAAATCATCCGCCGCTTTTCGTATTGCCTTAATCGGTGCAGTAATTCTTTTAGAAAAGAAATATGCTATAATAAAGGATATAGCAAGAGCTATCAAAAAGGAGCCCATATACATAGCAAGAATATCATTTCTTATTCTTGTCAGGTCAGGAAGATTGGTTATCATATATACACCCGCTATAACATCATCATTAAATTTCAGCGGAACTCCGACAGCAAGAGCTTTCTTGCTTATCCCCACCAAATCTCCCGACATATCAGCTATATTATCATTATTAATTGCAGAAACGAGAATTTCAGGTATATATGCTATGTTCTCGTCGGGATATTTCAAAAAGGTCCTTGAAAGGACCTTTCCGTTTCTATCTGCCATAAGTATCTCACAATTCATATTGCGAGCAAGAAATTCAAAGCTGAAATTCAATAATTCAGGATAATTATCAAAATCCTTTTTTAATATATTTTCGGTTGTAGTGGCTATCTCTTTCCCAACAGAAGAAAGGACTGTTTTCTGTTCATTCACTGCATAGTTTCCTATAAGTGAATACAAAAGGCATCCAAGCACAGAAAAGGCTATTATTGTCATAATTGTAAAAGTAGCCATTAATTTTCTCAGAACCATATTTCCACTCCTGTTATGCTTCGAATTTATATCCTATGCCCCATACAGTTTTTAAATTCCATTTTTCGCTTTTTCCGTCGATTTTTTCTCTTATGCGTTTAATATGAACATCAACTGTTCTTGAATCTCCGAAATAATCATATCCCCATACACTTGATAAAAGCTGATCTCTTGTATATACTCTGTTGGGATTTGATGCAAGAAAGTATAATAAATTCAGCTCTTTCGGGGGCATTTCAACAACCTCTCCGTCAATTGTAAGAACATAGTTATCCATATTTATAATCATATTATCAAAAGATAATATTTTACCTGCATCTGTTTTTTCGCTTGTTTCGGTTCGCCTTAAAACTGCTTTGATTCGTGCAATAAGCTCTTTAACATCGAAGGGTTTAACCATATAATCATCAGCACCTAATTCCAGTCCAAGAACTTTATCAAACACATCGCTTTTTGCCGTTAAAAATATAATGGGAACAGAACTTTTTTTCCTTATTTCTCTGCAGGTTTCATATCCATCCATTTCGGGCATCATTATGTCTAAAATTACAAAGTTAGGATTTTCGTTATGAAAAGATGCAACTGCTTCCCTTCCGTTATTGGCAAGAATTACATCAAAGCCATCTTTTTCAAGATAAAGACGAGCTAATTCGCATATGTTTTTATCATCATCGCAAAATAATATCTTAACTTTACCTGCCATAACCAAATCCTCCTTTAATTTATATCCCGGCTTCTTTTCTTAATATTTCAGCCTTATCTGTAACTTCCCATGGGAAAACAATATCTTCTCTGCCGAAATGTCCGTATGCAGCTGTATCTTTATATATTGGTCTTCTCAAATCGAATCCTGATATAATTGCACTTGGTCTTAAATCAAAATGCTTGTCAACCAGCTTTGATATTTCTTCTTCGGGTATTACATTTGTTCCGTATGTATTAATCATAACTGAAACAGGTTTAGCAACACCAATCGCATAAGCCAACTGAATTTCACATTTCTTACAAAGACCTGCTTTTACGATATTTTTCGCAACATAGCGGGCAGCGTAGCATGCAGAACGGTCAACTTTTGTTGGGTCTTTACCCGAAAATGCACCACCGCCGTGACTTGCGTATCCGCCGTAAGTATCTACAATTATTTTTCTTCCCGTGAGTCCCGAATCGCCTTTAGGTCCGCCTACCACAAAACGTCCGGTAGGATTAATATATATTTTGGTATTATCATCAATCAAATCCGAGGGAATAATTTCATCTATAACATATTTCTTTATGTCTGATTTTAAATCATCCATAGATACTGTATCACTGTGTTGAGTTGAAATAACTACGGTATCAATTCTTACCGGTTTGTCATCTTCATATTCAACTGTAACCTGTGTTTTTCCGTCAGGTCTTAAATAGCTTAATGTTCCGTTTTTGCGAACATCAGTAAGGCGCTTTGAAAGACGGTGAGCAAGATATATAGGCATCGGCATTAAAACATCTGTTTCATCACATGCAAACCCAAACATCATTCCCTGGTCTCCTGCACCTATATCTGCTGTGTCGGAGTTTTTTGTTTCATAGGAATTATCAACTCCCATTGCAATATCGGGAGATTGTTCATGAAGTGCAGTTATAATTCCGCAAGTTTCAGCATCAAATCCCATCTTTGCTCTGTTATAACCGATTTTATCAATCGTATCTCTTACAACACTTTGAACATCAACATAACCTGTTGTTGTTACCTCTCCCATTACCAAAACAAGCCCTGTAGTAATAGATGT
Source organism: Clostridia bacterium (assembly GCA_045654825.1). Classification (GTDB taxonomy): domain Bacteria; phylum Bacillota; class Clostridia; order UMGS1840; family HGM11507; genus JAZQFU01. The sequence goes on from JAZOOC010000235.1 coordinate 4,196, forward strand.
TTCACAAGCTACTCTCGCCATAGGGTCCTGTTTTAAAATTTCATCAAGTATAGCATCTGATATCTGGTCGCAGATTTTATCGGGATGACCTTCTGTAACTGATTCAGATGTAAATAGTCTTCTCATTTGAATTACTCCTTTAAAATATTGATAGTAATAACTTAAGCGCACCGCTTGTTATAGAAGTAGCTACAACAGCTCCTGCGAAAATTGCAGGTAATGCCTGAATCAAACGAAGATTCATAACAGCAGCTGCAACAGCACCGGATATCGCACCGGTTCCGGGCACGGGCAATGCTACAAAAACAAACAGTCCGAGTATTTCATATTTTTTTACTTTTTCAGCTTTTTTACTGGCTGACTTCTCAAGCTTTGATGCAAGATTTTTAAACGGTTCTGTTCTCTTCATATAATCAAGTATCGGTCTGAACAAAAGAATAATAAATGGTACCGGTATCATATTACCAAATACAGACAATATAAATAACTGATAAAAAGGTATACCGAAATCCGTAAAGAACAAAATTGCATAACGAGCCTCAACGAAAGGTATCATAGAAGCTATAACAATCTTAAACCACATTGGTATAGGAATATTCAAAAGAATATTTTTTACCGTTTCCATAATTATCTCCTAATCAGTTATTATTAATTATCGAATCAATTTTTTCCAGCTTCATGTTAAGTTCGACCAAATTAACATAAAACTGTGATTTTCCGTTTACTGAAAGTGCCGCTCTTCTTTCATCGATTTTATAAAACTCAACTTTTTCAGTTGTCATATCATTATAATCGAAGGTATAAGTAAGGAAAGGTTTTCCCGGAAATACTCCGTTATACGCACCATCAATACTAATGCTTATAAGTTCGGAATACATTTCTTTAAACTTATCCTGACTTATCATTTTACCGTCTTTTTTAACATCAACATTCTGTTCATCAACTGCAGTAAGATAAAAATCTGCATTGGTATTATTATGCGAGTATGATATATGTTTTACAGTCATAATATTTCTTAAAAACGCAAAATCGGATAAATAGGAAAAGGGATCTAACTCAAGATAAGAAAACGGTTCAGAGTTTATGCCGTATATTCTGTTATCTTTTTCGGTTCTTATATAAATAATTCCCTCTTTATTATTTCCGAAATATATTGTATCCTGTTGTCCGCCATCATGAACGAAAGTGAGTTTGGCAACATATGGTGAAAAACCGAATTCCGGCATTTTATCGGTATTTTCAGCTGCATACTCAATAACTTCAAGCTGAGTTACAGAGTCAAGTATTTTACCAACCATATCCGCAGCAGCCGGCCAGCTATACGGAGATATCATTTGATATTTAGAAAAAACATTATGAGGAGTGTTTGTATCACTAACAACATTTTCTTTGAAAATCAAAGTATGTTTTCCGTAAACATCAAGTGTTATATCAGAAACATTGTTTCTATCTACTTCAAAAAAG
>JAZOOC010000236.1:0-3321 GCA_045654825.1 Clostridia bacterium
TATGTATAAATATGATGATGCTCCCAAGACACTGAAAAATTTCATAACCCACAAACTTACCATTGAAGGCAGAAGTGAAAAAACTGTTCATGAGTATTATTATGATTTAAAAGCATTTCTGTCGTATATAACAACTGTTAAAGATTATAAATGCGAAGCGGATATAGAGCTTATTAAATCTATTACACTTAATGATATATATGATTATCTTATGTATATCGGAAATGTTAAGAAAAATGGTGCAAGAACAAGAGCAAGACGGGTTTCAAGTATAAAATCCTTTTATAAATATCTTTATACAAAGGCGAAGGTTATAGATGTTAATCCTGCACAGGAACTTGATGCGCCTAAAATAATAAAATCTTTGCCAAGGTATCTTGAACTTGATGAAAGTAAAAAACTTTTAAGTTCTGTAAGCGGTAGAAATAAAGAGAGAGATTATTGTATACTTACTTTGTTTCTTAATTGCGGACTTCGTCTTTCAGAGCTTGTAGGAATAAATCTTTCGGATATTAAGGATGATACTTTAACTGTATTGGGAAAAGGAAATAAGGAAAGAGTTATATATCTTAATTCAGCTTGCAGAGATGCTATTGAAAGATATCTGAAAGTAAGGCCCACTGACGGACTTAAAGATAGAAATGCACTTTTTATAAGCGGACAGAACAATAGAATTTATTATAAAACAGTGCAGTATCTCGTTAAAAAATATATTGGTATTGCGGGTATGGATACAACAAAATATTCAACACATAAATTAAGACATACTGCGGCAACTCTTATGTATAAATACGGAAATGTAGATGTTAAGGCTTTGCAGGAGATTTTAGGACACGAACAACTTAATACTACACAGATATATACTCATATAGGAAATGAACAATTAAAAGAAGCAATGGATAAAAATCCGCTTGCGGATTTTGAAGCGGAGGAAAAGAAATGAAAAAATGTATTTTGTATGACAGAGATTGCATTGACTGCAATGAATGTAATATTTGTGATTTGAATTCTGATAAAATATGTGATAATTGCGGTAAATGTATCAGCACTGATGATGAAGAGTTCAGAGAAATAATTATTGAAGATATTTTATTTGAGAAAAATTATAATAATGGGGATGATTTGAATGATTAAAATCGGATTACTGGGAACACAAAGCTTTCATGCACCTGCATTTGCAAAATTATGCAATCTTCCTGACGAGAACGGAAAATTTCTTTTTGACGATGTCCGTGTAGTTGCGGTATGCGGTGATGACGATGAAAAAGAGCATCTCGATAATTTAGTTGAAGAAACTAAAATCGAAAATGTTGTATCTACAAAAGAAGAGCTTGCAGAGTTGGTTGATGCTGTAATGATTTTATACAGAAGAGGCTCAACACATCTTGAAAGTGCTGAATATTTTCTTGAAAAGGGTATACCTGTATGGCTTGATAAACCAATATGTTCTTCAATTGAAGATGTTTTAAAACTGAAAGAAATAGTATTAAAAACAAATACTTTGTTAAGCGGCGGTTCAACTATAAGATACGGTTCAGATACTCAAACAATTCTTGAATATTTAAAAACAGACAAATTAGGCGATATAAGCGGCGGTGTTGTTAATCATAACGGAGATCTTGAAAGCCCGTATGACGGTCTTTATTTCTACGCACCTCATGCGGTGGAATATTTGCTCGACATATTCGGATATGATCCTTTAACCGTAAAAACAACTGTGCTGGATAATAAAAATCTTTCGGCTGCAGTAAAATATAAAGATAAGCTTGTAATCGTTAATATCAATAATTATACCTTTCAACCACACATTGTGATTTACGGAAGAAATGAGGTATATGTGAAATATTCTAAAAATGCTGACGGATACAAAAAAGGTCTTATTGCATTTATAGAAGAACTTAAAGAAGAAAAACAGCCTGTTCCTTTTGATGAATTAACAAAATCTATATATGTTATAGAAGCGATTTTACGATCGATTAAAGAAGATAAGGAAGTTTCGATATACTAATGAAAGTATCAAGTGAATTACAGCATAAATATATGACTGAAAAGCCAATCCCTAAACTGATATCGGGATTGGCACTTCCTAATATAATTTCACAGATGATAACGGTAATTTACAATGCTACCGATACTTATTTTGTATCACATTTGAGCACTGAAGCATCTGCTGCTGTAGGAATTGTATTTTCCTTAATGTCTATAATTCATTCGTTAGGCTTTGGTATCGGTATGGGTACAACCGGTATAGTAAGCCGTAAGCTCGGTGAAAAAAAGAACGAAGAAGCTGAAATGTTTTCAATAAGTGCTTTTGTACTTGCAATTGTTGTAGGAAGCTTAATTGCGACATTCGGTCTTATAAATACAAGTGGTCTTATGAAACTTCTCGGTGCAACCGAAACGATTTTGCCCCACGCGGTAAGTTATGCCGTTGTAATTCTTTGCGCAGCACCGATTATGTGTTCTTCCTTCGTTTTAAATAATGTGTTAAAATCGGAAGGCGCCGCAACTATGTCTATGGTCGGATTGTGTATAGGAAGTGTAATTAATATGATACTCGACCCGATACTGATATATGGATTTAATATGGGTATCGGCGGAGCGGCTCTTGCTACTGCAATCAGCCAGACGGTAAGCTTTTTAATTCTTTTAAGTTTTTTTATAAGGAAAAAATGTATAATCAGATTGAAATTTTCTTGTATTAGCAGAAATGCTAATGATTATCTGCATATTTTCAAAATCGGGCTTCCAACTATTTTAAGACAGGGACTTGGCAGTGTATCTTCAGTTATGCTTAACCGCCATGCTGCCTTGTTTGGAGATTCTGCAGTGTCAGCTGTTACTATTGCAAATAAAGTGTATTTGTTTGTAAGGCATTTTGTTATGGGAGTAGGTCAAGGTTTTCAACCTGTTGCAGGATATAATTACGGCGCAAAAATATATGCCAGAGTTAAAGAAGCGTTCAGGTTTACAGTATTTGCAGGTACAATAATCTGTATTGTTGCGGCTTTGATTCTTTATATATTCCCTGAACAGATAATGTGGTGGTTTATTGATTCGAAAGAGGTTGTAATAATAGGCAAAACTGCGCTTAAATATACTGCTGTTGTTCTTCCGCTTATGGCATATTCAACCTATGTTAACCAGATGTATCAATGTCTTGGATTCAGCAAGCAGGCATCTTTTCTTGCGAGCTTAAGACAGGGTATCTGCTTTATTCCGCTTATGCTTATTTTGCCGTTAATATTTGATATAACTACCATTCAGATTGTTCAGCCTGCTGCTGACTTACTTACATTTTTTATATCAATTCCGTTTCAC
>JAZOOC010000237.1:0-6451 GCA_045654825.1 Clostridia bacterium
TATCCGAAAAACTCGAACTTTCAGTTTGTTGGTTTTTCGTGATGTTCTTATTGTGAATTAACACATCAAGGTTATCCGAAAAACTCGAGCTTTCAGTTTGTTGGTTTTTCGTGATGTTCTTATTGTGAATTAACACAACAAGGTTATCCGAAAAACTCGAACTTTCAGTTCGTTAGTTTTTCGTGATGTTCTTATTACAATCTACCATATCCGGCATTTTCAACACAATACTGTCCAGCTTCGGTGAGCATAAATTCTGCCATTTTCCGTGCCGGACTATCTTTGGGGGTATCTTTTCTTAAAACGACATAGGTGTTGTTTGAAAGCGGATAGCTGCCGTCTGCGATAGTTTCATCGGTAGGCATTATTCCGTCTATTTTTAAGAGTTTTAAATTTTCTTCAATAGGGTAAAACAGAAACATATTGTGATAGTAATAAAAAATGCTGTACCCTAATCCGTAGCCGACAGGATTATCGGTTTTTGCCGCCATAACATCGGTAAGAACATTCGACATTGTATAAGAGGTTTCTTTCTGCACCTCGGGATGTATCTGATTGCCGTTAAGAAAATGTTTTTCCATTTGCGCATGGCTTCCGCTATCGTTATTTCTGCAATACGGATATAAAAGCGCGTCGCTGCCTCCAAGCTCAGACCAGTTATCATAAGCATCGTTCACATATATATTGCTTATTTGTTCTTTTGTAAGTCCCTCTGCAGGATTTTCTTTGTTTGTAAAAAATATCATTGCATCGTAAGCTATTGGTATAAGCTCAAGCTCAACACCTTTTTCTTCTGCCAGTTCAAGAATATCGCTTGCAGGATAAACCGACGCAAAAAGCATATCCACTTCTCCGTTTATAAGCCTTTCGTAGGATGCGTGGCTCTTGGAATGGCTTTTTGGAAACTGCGGATGTGTTTCACCGTTGCTGAATAACGCACCGTAAACCGCCTCGGTGAAAGGATAGGTAGAAGTTGAACCGTCAATTTTCGGCATTTTTTCATCAAATCCGAACATTTTTGCAAGCTCTGACGGATAAAGCTGACAGTCTCTTTGGGTATTATTCAAAATATATGCAACATCGGCTCTTGTTGCAGCTTTATTCGGGTTAAATACACGAACAGGATTTTCGGGGTCGGCGTTATCATAATCAGACACCACATTCTGTCCGATATATTCATACGAGTCTTTTGCCCAATCTGAAATTTTATCTTTATCCATATAATTCTCAACCTGGGATTTGGAGCATCTTAAATCTGCATACTGCAAAGCTCTTGCAATCATAACGGTAATTTCTTCCCTTGTTACATCACGATAGGGAGAAAAAGTTCTTTCCGAATCGCCTTTAACAATACCGCAGTAAAATGCATTCATAACAACAGAATAAAACCAATCAGACTCTTTAACATCTGAAAAGCCAAGCTTTAATTCGGGTTTTTTTATATTTTCAAGTCCTATAAAGCGCATTACCATTGCTACTGCTTCCGCACGGGTAACATTATCGTTTATATTAGCCTCACCCTTATCATTTCCTCTTATAACTCCGAGTCTTGAAAGCATTAAAAAGTTATGGAAATCGGGATCGGATTCGTCGTAATCGGAAAATTCAATCGCATCGGGAACAAAAGCTTCCAACTCTCTTTCTTTATATTCAAAAGGAATTGTTCCGTATACTCCGCCGTCATAGCTCATGGAAAGCGGTATAACCTCTTTTGTATCCTTATATCTTAAGCGGGTAAGCCATGACTCTCTTTGCTCTATACTTTCGGGAAATGAAATTCTTACTTTCACAAAATTCTGTTTTATTTCTTCAGCATAGGAACAGCTGACCGAAGAAAGCGCAATACAAAATGTAAGCATCAAAAACAAAATTTTTTTCATAAAATCATCTCCTTTTCTTTATTATACAATGTTTTTTCTTTGTCGTAAAGCTAAATTTAATAATATGCTTGTTATAATATTAATAATGTGGTAAAATATTTATAACAAAGGAGGAATTACCATGTTAAAAAAAATTAATGAACAAAACTTTGAAAATGAAGTTTTAGATAACGAGGGTACCGTTCTTGTTGATTTTTATGCAGACTGGTGCGGCCCCTGTAAAATGGTTGCACCGATAGTTGAAGAAATTGCGAACGAAAGACCCGATATTACAGTAGGAAAAATAAACGTTGATGAAAGCGGAAGGCTCGCCGCTAAATATAATGTTATGAGCATTCCCACACTTATCGTTTTTAAAGGCGGAATCGAAAAAGATAGAATTATAGGGTATAAACCTAAAGAAAACATTTTATCAATAATATAATAAGCTAAAGCTTGAGTATTTCGAAGAATCTTGTTATGCAAATGGGCTGTAAAAAAACTTGCGTTTTTTTACAGCCCCTATTATTTCGTCTTGTTTTTTATGTTTAATCGGTTAGTATTCAATTATCGAATTGTCGTATCCGTCGAAAACCTTATCGACCATATTTGTAAAACGCTCTTTTGAAACGGCGCCGTCGTGAGAGTTAACTCCGTGCGAAGCTGCAAGCTCATCTGTATATTCGCTTAACGGATATATTTTAAAACCGTTATAGGCGGTATTATAATGAGTTACTATAGGCATAAAGGAATGGTTATCTATACTTACCTTTCCGTCTTTTACCATCAATTTAACTTTTGCCATACCGCCTAAAAGATTTATTGCCTCAAGCTGCCTTGATACAAAATTGCCCAGAGAATAGTAAACAAGCATTTTATTTCCGTTTTCTGCGGTTATCCATTCCACAGGCTCTATAACATGGGGATGAGCACCGATTATAAGGTCTACTCCCCACTCTGCCATTTTTAAAGCGAGGCTTTTCTGTGCGTTATCGGGTTTTATGGAATATTCTGTTCCCCAGTGCATAAATGCTATTGTAAAATCGGCATTTTCTTCTGCATAGAGTGCGTCATTTTTAATATTTTCCTCATTTATCATTTCAACAAGATAAGGCTTGTCTGCGGGAATGGGAAGTCCGTTTGTACTGTAAGTATAATTAAGAACTGCAAGTTTTGCGCCTTTTTTTTCTATAATTTCAACATTGTCGTCTGATTCCTTGTCGGGATGTATTCCAAGAACGGTTATATCGGGATAGTTTCCCCAGAATTTTATAGTTCTTTCAACACCTGCTGCCCATTTATCCAGAACATGATTTGAGGCGTGAAGAACAATATCAAATCCCATTTTTGCTATTGTTTCTCCAACACCGTCAGGAGAATTAAAGAGCGGATATCCGCTATATCCCTGTTCTTTGCCTGCAAATACCGTTTCCTGACCTATAACCGCGATATCCGCATCCTTTATCATAGGCTGAAGCTCGGTATAAATACTTGAATAATCATAGCTTCCGTCAGGCTGTTTGCCACTGTTTATAACATACATATGATAAAGGTTATCTCCTGCCGCAACCAAATCTATATACTCAGGCAAATTTTTCTCTATATCCGCCGAGGCAGGAACAGTTTCGTTCTTTTTACAGCCCGAAACCGCAGTTATAATCACACTTAAAACAACTAACAGGATGACTGTTCTTTTCATAATTAATTCACCGCTTTAATATAAAACTCAAAATTTTCTATTTTCTTCTCACAAAGACGATATTTGGGAAGAAGTTCAGGTCCACAGGAAGCAGAGCCTAATCCCGAACCTTTATAATCAATTCTTATAATAGTTGAATCTGATTTTTTAAGCTCGTCTGTATGATTGGCTTTAAAAAGTGCCTCTTTGGTATAGTGGGAAACATTAAATTCAAAAGGTTTATCCGCTTCAAATCTCAAGCCGTCTTTGATATCAAGAATTTTTGTATCGATATGATTTCCGTGTTCCTGATGATAACATTACATCTTTATCGTATAAAGAAACCTCTGCTTCACCCTCAAATTCAACCGATATTTTATTATCTCTTGTAAAAAGCTTTACATCCTTTATATGCCCTTTCGGACGGGAAAGCAAATAAACATCGCGGAAAATTCCGTTAAATCTGAAAAAGTCCTGATCTTCAAGATAGCTTCCCGAACACCATTTTCTTACCTTTACGAGAACTTCGTTTTTTCCTTTTATAACAGCATTTGTTATGTCGAACTCCGCCTGAAGATGACTTCCCTGACTGTAACCTATATATTTGCCGTTTATATAAAGCTCAATATTTGAAGAAACACCCTCAAACACGATATAATGGCAACGGTCGGGATTTTCTATTTCAAATTCCCTCTTATATATTCCCATAGGATTTTCATCGGGAACATACGGAGGGTCTACAGGATAAGGATAGTTTACATTTGTATAATTCGGTCTGTCGTATCCGTATAACTGCCAGCAGGACGGAACGGGAATTGTATCCCACTCTGTTATTATTTTATCCTCTTCGTAATCTCTTTCGTAATATTTAAAATCCCATTCTCCGTTAAGAAGAGTATATCCGTCTTTGCTTTCGGGTATATAGTAGCTTCTTTGAGAAAGACGATTATCTTTAATTTTTTTCAAATCTTCATAAAATCTCATTTTAATCACCTGGTTTTAATTATTAAAGGTCAACGCCCAGGAATTTTTTTGCAAGTATTCCTACAAGGAACGAAATAACTGCAACTGTTATACTTATAAGGGACATTTCAAGAAATCTTGGTTTGAATTTCTCTCCCTTTGCCACAGATATATAGTATGTGAAACCTGCTATTATAAGAATTACTATTGCTATCATAGAAAAGAGCGCTGTCATATACTTATTGTTATCCATAAGAAGATAGGGTGCAATAAGAAGTGCAACTGTTATAAGATATGCAATACCGGTATAACAGCAGGATTTAAAAGCATCGTTACGCCCCTCGCTTCTTGCCGCTAAAAATTCACTTGATGCCATAGAAAAGGTCGCAGAAATACCCATAATCAATCCCGAAAGGGCAATTAATCTTGTATTCTGCATAGCAAATGTAAAACCTGCCAAAGAGCCTGTAAGCTCTACCAAAGCATCGTTCATACCTAAAACCATACTGCCGACATACTGAAGACTTTCTTCATCCAGCATTGAAAGAAGTGCGCTTTCGTGTTCTTCTTCCTGTTCTCTTATACTGATGCTTTCGGAAACCTCGCAAGCGAGTATTTCATACTCTTTTTGCGCACCCGATTCTCCATTTTCCATAAGCTTTACTGCAAAAGTGAAACCTAATATTCGGGCAAGCAGTTTATATTTTAAAACTTTAAGCTTCTGAGGCTTCATCTCAATTTTTGTATATTCTTTCCAGATTTCATAATGACATTTTTCCTCGCGTGAAAGCCGAAGAAGAGTTTCTTTATTGATATCTCCTTTTGCAAAACGCGCTATTTCAGCATATATAAAACTTTCCGTAAGTTCATTTTGCTGCATTTTTTTTATTATCTTCAAAGCCTTTTCGGAAACTGATTTTTTCATAACTAACCCCCACTTTATATGTAATAGTATCATTATATAATTACTTATTTGCAAAGTCAATCTATAGTCACAAAAAAGGGAAATGTTTAAACATTCCCCGATCCTATAATTTAGATATTACTTTTTCATATCCCCCGTTGCCATATAAAAGACAACGGTTAACTCTTGAAATTGTTGCAGTTGAAGCTCCGGTTTTTTCGACGATTTCCTGAAAGGTTTTTTTTGATTTTAAAAGCCGTGCAACCTGAAATCTCTGCGCCATTGAATTAACTTCTTTATATGTGCATAAATCTTCAAGAAAATTGATACATTCTTCTTCAGTTTCAAGAGCAAGAATTGCTTTTATAAGTGCATCTGCTTCATGCTTTTCAGAAGGTTTCATCCGTAGCTCCTTTCTTATTCAAACATTTTTGATAAAAATGCTTTTGTTCGCTCATTTTTGGGATTATCTATAACTTCCTCGGGAGTTCCCTCTTCGGCAACCACTCCGTCAGCCATAAATATAATTTTGTCGCTTACATTTTTAGCAAAATCAATTTCGTGAGTTACAATAACCATAGTTATATTCTCTTTTGCAAGTTGTTTTATTACCTTTAAAATTTCTCCTGTAAGCTCGGGATCAAGAGCCGAAGTAGGCTCATCAAAAAACAGTATACGAGGCTTTAATGCCAATGCTCTTGCTATTGATACTCTCTGTTTCTGTCCGCCGGAAAGCTGACAGGGATAGTTTTGAAGCTTATCCGAAAGACCGACTCTTTTAATAATCTCTTTTGCATTCTTCTCTATACCCGCAAGAATTTCTTTTTTATTCTCTTTGAAATCTTCTCTTTCTTTTGCAAGAAGAATGGGAGCAAGAGTAACATTATCAAGAACATTATATTGCGGAAACAGATTAAAGTCCTGAAAAACAAGCCCGAAATTAAGCTGTTTTTTTCTTATTTCCGCCGCAGTAGCTTTATTATCCGAGCTTCCGTCGAAAAGAAGCTCGCCGTCTAAAAGAATACTGCCCTTATCTGCTCTCTCAAG
>JAZOOC010000238.1:0-3222 GCA_045654825.1 Clostridia bacterium
AGAGCTTGAAAAAGACATGTCATCTACATAAAGTGTAAAAATACAATTGTTTTGTTTTGCAATGCAGTCAACTTCCTCAAACATATCTTCGTATGCGTAATATGCTATTATTTGACTTGTAGGACAACCCGTTGGCACCTGCTGATCATATGTTACTATATCAGTTAATATTTTAGCTACATCAGGGGATGTTTTTAATTTATTTATAAAAAACTGATATACATATTCTCGTGAACAATTCGGATAAAAACTTTTAACATCCATTGTCAAACAATACTTTGAGTTTTGATGTGCCTTCCCATTATCAATATAGCTTTTTCCTTTTTGACTTGAAATCAACCAATCGGGTTTTATAACTTTTGATAATAAGCCCAATATTCTTTTCTGTATTCTGTTCAATTCTTTATCAGTAACTGTTATCTCTCTTTCGCTGCCATCTTTTTTCGGAATACTAAAACTATGATATTTAATATCTTCGGCAACACATTTTAAACATCCGGGTTCTAATAGCAAAAAACGCTCTAATCGTTTTTTATTAGAGCATTTATATAAAGCACATTGTGTTATATCATATTTCTTAATCATCAAAATCTAAATCCTTTGACATAAAGTTTATCATCTTAATCATTGTTTTTCTTATAAAATCATCCGAATTGTTATTGGATGAATCCTCTAATTTCTCAGACATTAATATAAGCGAGGAAACCTTAATTTCAAAAACATTGGAGTACACTTCCAATAATTCTAACGAAGGTGTCTTTTTGTTGTTTTCTATTTCGGAAAGATAACTGTTTGATATGCCGAGTTTTTCACTCATTTCTATAGCCTTATAGCCATATATTTTTCTCATTCTTTGTAATACTTCTCCAATCATATTAAACACCTCTCTTCCTGAAATTATATATAAAAGCATACGCTTAGTTCTCAAAATTAGACAGATTTTCCCGTTGCGCATTACCCACTATTTGAAGAACTCACAAATCTTACTCCCAATCTCCAAAATGAGTTGAAGAGTTTCTAAAAGTTTAAAACCGTACTTACAAAGGTTTCTTCTTTGTTTTGGAGTAAGACGAAACTTCTTTGTTCTTCGAGGTTTGGGTAACTGGGGAGCGTCCTGCACATCCAGCAATTTTTTACTCATAGAGTTTTCTCCTTCCGGGAACATAATATAGTTTGTAGTTCCCCTCCTGCGAAAGAAGTTGGTGCATACAGGACAATCTGCCTAATTAGTTTGATAACCGTGCGCAAGCTCCTGCTGCGCACGGGGCGTTACATATAATGCCGGTCAAGCCATATGTCCGCCTTTTAAGGTAGAACATAAATGTTCCGCAAGTACAAATGCACTTCAATTTATAGGAGATGACCATTTGAGTTGGATACTCAAATTATTGCTGTAACTATATATTAACATAATTTTTTGTAATTGTCAAGATGTTTTTTCGCAAATAGCGAAAATGTTTTTAGGGAATACTATTTACATAATGAAAGACGGCACCTCAAATGAAGTCCCGCCCGTTCGTTTTTTAGAAAAGTTGTCCCGGAAGTTTTAATTTTTCTTTATAGGGGAATTTCTTATCAAACTCGTCTGCTTTTTCCTCAGGGAAAAGGTAAACCTCGGGTGGTCCATACTCACCCGTGATACCGCTTAAATATCCGGGTATTAACTCTTTGCAGAGGAAGAATGATGCATCTGCACCTTCAGGCAGTCCGTGATAACGGAGTCCATATTCACTTGCAAAGGTAAAACCGCTTTTGCCATAGAAGTTAATATTACCTTCAAAGCATACTGCACCATAGCCAAGCTCGGTTGCTTTTTTCAAAGAATAATCAAGCAGAATTTTGCCATATCCTTGTCTTTTGAGTTCAGGTGTTATACAAATCGGTCCCATTGTCAGAATTGGAATATTTCTTCCGTCATCGGCCTTGATGCGTGCTTTTACAAACACATTCTGACCAATAATTTGACCATCCTTTTCCATAACAAAATCAAGTTCCTTGACAAAGTCAGGATGTTCCCTTAACTTTGTTATGAGATAGTGTTCAAGACATCCGGGACGGTATACATTCCAGAATGATTCACGGATCAAGTTTTCTACCACAGGGTAATCTTCTTTTCTTTCTAAACGAATTAAATAGTCATTTTTAGTCATTTCTTTTTCTCCTGATAATTGTATAGAATAATATATTAGCACAAGACCGTTACTCAATAGCGCACCGCCAATAATATCAGAAAACCAATGCACACCCGAAACAAGTCTGCCTATTACCATAAAAGCAATAAATGCAGCAATTAGAATATTCACACATTTCTTAAATCCATTATTTTTGATGCGTGAATTAAACTGCATTATGGCAGGCGGCATAACACACATTACAAGCATAGTCGTTGACGAGGGATAAGATGCTTCTAAAATTCCGTTTATAAGTATTGGTCTGTAATTTACAACGAACATTTCAAAGAAGATGTACGCCACCATCACAACGATATAGAATCCTCCAAGTGTGAGGATGCTATAATCAACCTTAAAAAGATTTTTTCTCTTAACCCACTGGCAAAGTCCAAGTATGCCAAAACCCATGATAAAGCAAATCGGAACAAGCCCAAGCCAATCCGTAATGGTATAGAGTGACATATGCACTCCTGTAATATTATGGACCATCTTATTAAGTAATGCAAAACCAACGATTGAACCTTGTGGCCCGATTGCTCCCACATCAACAAACTGAAGAGCTACTGTCCATATAATGAATAATACAAGTAACCCTAACCCAATGTAAAAACTTTTTCTTTTCATTTTTTAAAGCCTCCTGATTTGTATTTGACTTCCGTCTGAATACACTTTACAGGAAGGCATTAAAAACCTCAAGAATCACACCGTCACATTGGCGATACTTTCCGTGTCATTGCCATTTTATAAGCATTAATGCCTTTATTACAAGGAATATAAACAAGAAGGCTCCTGCATAAACCTGAGAGCTTATGATAAACAAAAGCACCGCAGCAACATTTAATATAAGCGATATTTTATCTCTGTTTTTCGTCCAAAATACTTTTTGGCAGTTTTGAAATGTAAGTGTCAGAATACCATATACTGCAATACTAATTACAATAGCATAGTACGCAGTCTTTAAATAAGTCGTAATTTCATTCAAGGAAAGAAGCGAAACTTCCTGAATGACACCATTTGCTTTTTGTCCGAAGAATGGCAGGAAGAAGAACAT
>JAZOOC010000239.1:0-3064 GCA_045654825.1 Clostridia bacterium
AAACACAAAACCCGAAACGAAATTTTCGTTTCGGGTTTTTGTTTGCAAATACAAGTCTTATGTGATATAATGATTTTAGTTTAGATTATGTTTTTTAATCCTGATTTGACACGAGCTGCGGTTATGAAGCAACCGCAATAAATTGCCTTCGGCACGAATTGAAATCTACGATTTCATGAATTGAGTCTTGCGACTCATGAATTGCACTTCGTGCATTAAAAAGCAATTCATTGTCCTCCTTGTGCAAGGTAGGGTGGCACACAAAGTGTGACGGGAGGATTGTCAAAAAATAAAGCATAGAAAATTGCTGAAAGGATAAACTTTATGAGTAAAAAAACATACATTCCGATACTTGTAATCTTTGCCTGTCTGATTATGGGGATTGTAGATGCGGTTATTCAACCGGGTTATTTGATTAAATCTGTAATTAAAATTATTTTATTTCTGTTCATACCCGTTATATACGGATTTGTTAATAGGGAATGTGAAATAAAAAAGCTGATTAAACCTACCGGCAAAGGGTTTTTGTTGGCTTTCGTTTTAGGTGTTTCAGTATATGTGGTTATTTTAGGTGCATATCTAATCTTTAGAAATATATTTGATTTTTCTTCGTTGGTCGGTAGCCTTAATGAAACCACCGGTGTAAATAAATCAAACTTTATCTGGGTGGCAATTTACATATCATTCATCAATTCTTTTCTTGAAGAGTTTTTCTTTCGCGGATATGCATTTTTGATGATGAAAAGATTTTATAAAAAGTGGTTTGCGTATGTGTTCAGTAGTCTGACATTTGCATTTTATCACATTGCCATGATGATTGGATGGTTTGGTTTGCCCGTGATTTTAATTTCACTTTCAGGACTTTTTGTTGGCGGAATGATTTTTAATAAATTTGATGACAAAAGTGAAAATATATATCTGTCCTGGCTGGTTCATATGTTTGCAAATTTTGCAACGAATTCTATTGGATTTATTTTGTTTGCAGTCTGATGGAAACAGGAAAAATTTTGGTCCTTACTTAAGATGAGTCTATAAAGAGTGTCAAATTTTGGCGAAATATGAAAGCCTTCCCCTTGAGGGGAAGGTGTCAGCGAAAGCTGACGGATGAGGTGGGAAAAGAATAACGAATGCTACGCAATCTACACCTCACCACCGCCTACGGCGGAGCCTCTCCTCAAGGAGAAGCCTTTGAAAGGAGTACGATATGAATTTTACTACTTGGTTTGTAATTGCCATTGCAATAAGGGTCCCAGTAGCAACATTTATTTTTTACAATAAGGAATAATTTTTGCTCTTGATTTGATATGAAGATGTTGTTAAAAATATTGGCATCCAGATTATACAGTCTTTATATAAAGCTTGTCGAATTTTGGAGAAAGGAAGTTTTAAAATGATTACTTTATCTTTTTTATGCATTATTGTTATTGCCATTGTTGCTATTTTGACTATCATTGATAACAGAAAGAAAAACAGAATAGAATTGATACATAATAAGAATAGTTCAGCTAAGAAATTAGATAGAGTGGGATATGTTTTTAATATTGTGCTCTCAATTATATATATACCTATTTCCTGGATTAGTTGGTTATTTATGATGGCCTCAGAAGCAACGATTGATGCTACCAATCAAACATTTATATTTTTAATTAGTGTTTTTTGTTGGATTACTATGATAATTCCTTTTCTCTGCTTTTTAGGAATATTTTTATCAGTAAGGTATAGAAAAAAAGGTTATAGTGTCAGGTCGTTTGTAGTTCAGTTTTTGCCACTGATTATATTTGGTCTGAACTTGCTGTTGTTATTTATAGCAGAAAGTTTACCTGCAAAAATATGATTTTTTATCTTTAACTTTACACGAAGTTTGGCATCTGGATTATACAGTCTTTATAAAATGGATTGTAAAGAAAAGTTAATATGAGGTTATAGCGATTTTGGAAATCAAAAATTCTTTAAGAAATATAAATTACAAACTTTTAATTTCATTAATTTTTATTGGAGTAGTTCCAACAATTTATACTACATTAAGAGTGTTTTTGCTTGGGCAACTTCCGAGCGAATATTCTTTTTCTATAGCAGGACAACTTTCGTGGGTAAATTTGTTATATGAAATTTTGAATGAATCGATTATTCTGCCACTTTTCTTTTTTGTTGGTGAGGCAGTACATGATAAAAAAGAACTTGCAAATCGTATAAAAAGTGGTATGGTTATAACTTTTATTATATATTCAATGTTGTCGGTTTTGATTATGTTGTTTGCGAACTCTTTGCTAAATATTATGTCTGTAAATCAAGAGATTATATCAGCATCAGCAATATATATTCGCATAGAAAGTATAGCTTTGATATTTTCGGTTCTCGTTGATTTTCTTTTTGTAGTGTTTGTAACGTTGAACAGAATAAAATATATTTATACAATAACATTTGCCAGATTGTTTTTGTGTATGCTGTTTGATTTGTTTCTTGTGTCCGACTTTTCGTTTTCTGCTAAATTAGGTGTATACGGAATCGGAATTTCAAATGTGATTGTAAATATATTGATTTTTCTTGTAAGTTTTATTTATTTAATAAGAGAGGATGTTTATTCATTTCCAAGACAAAAACTGTCTTTTGGTTGGATAAAATCTTTTGTTAAAATAGGTGGAGTTTCAGGAATTGAATCATTCGTAAGAAATATTGCCTATATGCTTATGATAGTGAGAATGGTAAATGTAGTTAACGAGCAGGGAACATATTGGATAGCCAATAACTTTATATGGGGATGGTTACTTTTACCAATTATCCAATTGGCCGAATATATAAAAAAAGATGTTGCAACAGATTCCCATGCCGTTAAGAATAAAGCAATGGGATATTTTGCAATAACAACTGTTATTTGCTTATTATGGTTTATATCCATACCACTGTGGAAACCATTTATGACTAATATTCTTCTGTTCAAAGATGTAGATAAACTGTATAATCTTGTTATGATTTTGGTTGGTTTTTATGTACTGTACGCATTTCAGAATGTTTTTGATGCGACTTTTTACGGATTGGGAAAAACAAACTATATGCTTTTTGAATC
>JAZOOC010000240.1:0-18311 GCA_045654825.1 Clostridia bacterium
TGTATTAAAGCTTCTTGAAAAATATATTGGCTTTGAAGCAGTTAAGGAATTTGTAAATAAAGAAGCAGGAGAGGAAATAACCTTTTGTAATTATCCCAGGAACAGTCATTTTCTTCATGAATTAAGACAAAAGATAATTGATTTAATTGATAAATACATTTAAAAGTGAGGATTATTTATGGAATACCGCGATTTTATAACACCAAATGACGATGATGTAATATCATCAAAGGACTATATATCCATACAAAATGCTATAAAAAAAGCAAAGGAAACAGGCTGCAACAAGGTTGTTGTTCCTCGTTTCAATAAACGTACAGAGGGCTTTATCTGGGAAATAGAAAAAACAATAAAGCTTGCGTCAGACATATACCTTGTTTTTGACAACTGCCACCTGCGTATGGCAGATAATACCTTCTGCAATATGATAACAAATGAAAATTGCAGAACAACTCTTTCCAACACTACAGAGGGAACACAGCACAACATCATAATTGAAGGAAGAGGAAGAACTATACTTGACGGGGGTAATTACAACGGACTTTGCGAAGAAAACTATAAAGAATTCGGCGGCCCCACCCCAATGGATAACTGCACTCTTATGTTTGCAAATGTGGATGGATTTAAAATAACAGGACTTCACATCACTAACCAGAGATATTGGGGTATGAATTTTATATTTTGTTCAAATGGAAGAATATATGACATTGATTTTATGGCAGACCACACATTTAAAGATGAAAATGGTGTTATTCAAACAAGGCTTGACCATAATTATCCTCATTCGAGTATTTGTGTAAAAAATGCAGACGGAATCGATTTGAGAGTTGGTTGTCACGATATAATAATAGAAAATATTACGGGCTTCACAGAAGATGACACTGTTGCACTTACAGGTATTCCGAGTAACTCTGCAAAGCGTTTTTATGTTGATGGTCTTTCGCCCGATATAAGAAATGTAATTATAAAGAGCATTAATTCTGCAACTCACTATGCTAATGTGCGTCTTTTGAATCAGGGAGGAATAAAGCTTTATAATATTTTGATAGATGGAATAATGGATTCATCAAAGGATATGCCCGGAACAAAACGCGGTGGCTCAGGTGTACGCATAGGCGACCATTATATGTATGGAGAGCGCCATGCTACATCTGACGAAACCTACAATATAACAGTAAGAAATGTGTATTCAAGGGCGATATCGCCTCTTAATGTTGTATGCAATATTGGTAATTTTCAAACGGATAATATTCAATGCTTTGATCGTGAGTAAGGAGGGAAAATAATGAAAAAAATAATTTCAATACTTCTTTCGGCAGTAATGTTGCTTTCTATGTGGACTCAGATATCATTTGCATCCGCAGATGAAGTTGTTATTCTCACTCAGCGTATGGCATCAGAAACCTCCCAGAATTCCACATTTATAAAGCCGCCTAAGGGAATTATGACAAAGCTAAACTATAAAGTTAAGCTAAATGGAAGCATTACAGACGGCGAACTTTTTAATTGGTCGGTAAATCCTCAGGACAAAGGCGTTTTTGTGGATAACACAGGTGCAATCTATGTGTCAGGTGATACTGCTCTTTCTTCCTTTGAGCTAACAGCCAGTCTTAAATCAAATCCTCTTAGCATTGCAACAAACACGGTAATACTTGTTGATACAGTATTATATGATTTCGATAACACAATTCTTGGCAATATAACTCCTGAAAGTGAAGATGGTGGTAATAAATATATGCAGGGTGGAACATCAAGCGACAGCTATGTGAGAGTCACACCAAAGAATTTTGACTCGGGTTTTGGTTCTGCGACATTTTCTTATGATGTTAAAATAGGAAGCAGTTGTACCACAAAATATATGTGGGCAGATGTGCGTAATTGGAGCATGTATATATATATCAATACCTCAAATCGTGTTCCTGAAATTCCTGCGGGATATGGTGCATCTTCTGCCAAAGCAATAGGCGGTTCAATTCCGGTAGATAAATGGACGAACATTGAGTTTGAACATAATTTTGACACAGGAAAATACAACACAAAAGTAGGAGATGTTGTAACAGAAAATTTGAATCATAAAAATGGAGCCGGATATACAATCGGTGCTATGGGCTTTAGCTATAAAGTAGATAATATCAGAATCTATAGTGGTCATGCAGTTGAAAGAAGGGTTGAAATTACAAATCCTTCGTCGCTCACAATTCCTCATAGCGGCGAAATACGCTCAAAGCTTTTTGCAGATGTATTTACAGGCGATTTAAAAATAAGTGACGAAATAAAATGGGAACTTTCAGATACATATCCTGATGTGAGTATAACAGGTGATGTTATATCTGTTTCTCCATCAGCTCCTTCATCAGTAGATGTTAAGGCTTCGTTAAAGTCAAATTCGAATGTATATGATGTTTTTACAATAAATCTTATAGATGAAACCAAACTTGATTTTTCAAGTGGAGCAGATAATTCGGAATTTACAGGAGCAACAGAAATTGTCACAGACTCTGACGGGGTTTCTTATCTTAAAACAAATGGCACATCTAATATAACAATCGATTCTGCATTGCAGTCAGGAACAGCTATAGCAATAAATGCAAGCATTCATAGCCTTAATCAGAATATTTCATCTCTTTGTATATCGGATGATATAGAATTTATAATAAATAAATCCGAAGGTATCATATATAGCGCTTTAAATCCTGAAAATTCAGCTGAAATAGGAGAAGCTTTTGATTTTGCATTTATATATGATGATATAAATAAAACATATATGGCATTTGCCGATAATGTGCTCATAGAATCAGGTAATAGCCTTGGAATAACGCCCGAAAGCTTTTCATTCAGCACCAATCTTTCTTATCTTTACATAGGTTCTTTGAGGGGTAAATCTCCCTATGTAACAAAGAAAAATATTTTGGGAACAGCTATATCGGGAAAACAGGTGAGTGCCGATACAGATTTTATAAGTGAGGATGGCTCTGAAATAACATCATCCGTCATATCCTGGTATGTTGGCGGAGATTTTGTATCAAGCGGTGAAACCTTTACTGTACCGCTTAATTCAGAAGGTAAAGAAATTTACTACACAATATCTGTTTCAAACTCATGGGGAACAACGAGCAACATAATAAGTAAAAAAGAAATTGTTAAAAAGCTTTTTGAAGCTTCCTATTCATCAGATGCAGTAAATATCTCAGTCAATAATATTTGGGATATGGAAAAAGACGTTATTTCCTTTGTATCTCTTTATGACGGAAACAGATGCACAGATGTTTTTGCAAGAAAAATAAATGTGGGCATTGCCGGAAGTAATGATATTATTTCTGTTTCGTCAGCAGAGATGTTTGAGAAAATAGTAGTTTCATTAGTTGATAGTTCAACTTATTCACCATTAACCTCCTCTGAGGTTGTTTTCGGAAATCCGGAAGAAAAAATAAGCGGTCAGATAGCTTCGGTGTATGTGTTAAAGCCAAAAGATACAGGTGATATTCTGTCAAGCTTTGAGGGTGCATTCCTCACGTCAGATTTAGAAACTGCAATAAATAACTCAGTCGATAATGTCAGCCAAATTATTGAAGATATTAAAATTGTTAAATTACAAGAAGACGCAAGCCCTGATTATTCATACACTCCTCAAATGGCGGGGCTTTATAAGCTTGTTTGTGTAAAAGAGGATGGCACAAAGACAGAAAATGAAAAATATGTTTCTCCATCTAAAATCCTCACAGAAAATGGAGTTTCCAATCTTTCCGATTTAAGAATAAAACCAATTCTTAAAGCTATTACATTAAGAGAAGACGCAGAAATAAATTCTGCATTGGATGTATATTCCGCTGTTACAGACAAAGCCAATGTAATAAGCCTTGCAAATGAAGAACTGAAAAATGTCTATGCATCATGTTATCTTGTGAAGGCGGCTGAGAATCAAACAGCCGATAAAAATCTTCTTGATGCTTTGAAGGCAGAACTCTCGCTTATTGGGGTAAATACATTGCCTGTTGACATTCTTATAAAGAACACAAACTATGGTGAGGTAATGAAAAAAACAGCTTCAGGCGGATTTTCAAATATAGATGCATTTTTGTCAAACCTTAAAATACATTCCATACTTTGCGGAGTAAAAAATGTTGTTAATTATAAGGATGCTAAATATTTCCTTGAATACATATCAAGCGAAAAATATAACTTAGCAAATGAAGATGGCAAAAATCAAATAGCAAATGCAATTTATGGTAAATCGTATTTAAATTTGGGAGAGCTTCTAAATGCAGTAAATAGTGTTAAAATTACAAATACCCAAGCTCCTTCTCAGCAAGGACAAAAGCCCGAAAATAAAAATCCTCAGGTATCAGCAGGTTCGTTTTCAGGTGGGAGCACAGCTTCGAATATTCCGGCACCGCAGATGCCAAAATACATTTTTAGAGATGTGGCAGACTCGCACTGGGCATTTAATGCTATTCTTCATCTCACTGAAAAGAAAATAATAAATGGTTATGATGGCTCATTTAAACCTGAAAATAATGTCACAAGGGCTGAGTTTGTAAAAATTCTATGCGCAGCTTTTGGAATTGAAACGAAGGATACACTCTCATTTGAGGATGTTGAAAAAGACAGTTGGTATGCCCCATATATTGCAGGCGCATTTAGCACCGGACTTATAAACGGAGACGGAGATAAATTTAATCCAAATGAAAATATAAGTCGTCAGGATGCCGCAGTTATGGTGTATCGCTTTGCAAAGCACAAGGAATATGAATTCATGGGTGTGGGCAGTGTCTTTAATGACGATAATCTGATTTCTGATTATGCCAAAGAAGCTGTTTATGCAATGAACAGCAATGGCATAATCAATGGAATTGGAAATGGATATTTTGAACCAATGGGAAATGCTACAAGAGCGCAGGCGGCACAGATTATATATAATATGCTTACAAAAGGAGGAAGATAAAGTGAAAATAAAAAGAATACTATCAGTTTACCTCGTTTTCGTTATATTGTTTTCCTCTCTTGGGTTTTTAAATGTTTATGGTGCATTTGAAGCCTCCGAATATGGTAAAGAGGTTTATTTCCTCAGAGATTTAGGCTTGGCAGATGAAAAATTCATATCTGCAGATGAACTTTCAAGGAGAATAACCAGGGGAGAATTTGCACATCTTGCAGTGAGTATGTTGGGACTTGATGACGAAGCGAAAGCAATCAGCTACACAGAAAGATTTACAGATGTTTTGCCGGACCATCCGTACTGTAAGTCCATACTATTTGCGTCAAAATTAGGTTTGTTTGGAGGCATTTCCGAAACAGAGTTTGCACCTGATGAAGCCGTGTATATTAATCAGGCGATAAAGGTTGCTGTATGTATGGCAGGCTATGAAATGCATGCTCAAAATTATGGTGGCTATCCAAATGGTTATATAAAAATTGCAAATGATATTGAAATTCTTAATAATGTATCTGTTAATAACACATCGGGTGCTCTTAGGGGAAATGTTTTAATTCTTATGTATAACACCGTAAATGCAGATATGGCAATCCCCTCAGAGTTTGGTGATTCCATTGGCTATATCACTCAGGAGGGCAGAAATATTCTGTCAGAATATCACAATATCTATAAATCTGAAGGTGTTTTTGAGGCGGATTACCACACATCAATAAAAGGAAAACCCACAGATGCACCCGATAAGGTGCGCATAAACGGGGTTGAGTGCTATATTAGTTCAAAGAAGTATCTTTCTCTTATAGGAAGAAATGTTGAATTTTATTATCGGGCGGATGGTAAAACAAACACACTCCTTGCTGCCTACAGCACAGATAATAAAGAAATTGTTTTAAATGCTGCCGATGGTCTTAGCTTTAATAATCTAGGTGGTTATTATGAATATGCAGGTGAAAAACCATTAAGATTTAATCTCGGAAGGGAATATATAATTCTTTATAATGGTGAGCTTCTCGAAAGAAGCGAAGAAGAACTTATGCTTCCTGAAAACGGAACGGTAACTCTTATAGAGAATAGCGGCGATAATATATATGATGTTGTTATAATTGAAGAATATTATAACCTGGTTTTATATTCCTATGATGCCTATACAGAAATCTTATCGGATATTGCTGTTAAAAAGGGAGATTTTAGTCGAAATATAAAGCTTTCAGATTATGAAAATGTTGTTTTAACGGATAAAACAGGTATGGAGCTTTCAGCTTCTTCTTTAAAACCCAATAATATTATTTCGGTTTACAAAAACAGACAAAACCATATTATAAAGCTTGTTGTATGTGATGAATTTTTCCAGGGAAAGATTCAGGAAATGCAATCCAACGGGAAAATCAATCTTTTAGGTAAAACATATAGTATTTCCTCGGACTTACGTTTCGACAAAAATATTCTTGATTTTTCAAAAGAATACATATTCTATACAAATTTTCTAGGGGAAATCGTTTATTTATCAATGAAGTCAGATAGTGAACTTGGTTATATAACCGACATAAAAAAAGGAACAGGGCTTGATGCAAGATACTACCTTAAGGTATTTACATCAGATGAGATTATGAATGTGTTTGAGCTTGCTGATAAGGTAATAATAGAAAAATCACCGTCTGATTCAAGAACATATACTCCGCAAGAGGTTAAAGATCTTATGGATATTGACAAGAGAAATTTGTATCTTTTTGAAAAAAATAAAGAGGGGCAAATCAAAAAGATAACATATCCATATCTTGTAACAAGCAGAGAAGTTTTTGAAAATATGCCTGTATATCCTTTTTTTAAGCTTCAGTATCTTCTTACACAATGGCCTGATAGTACCATAAAAGACGGAAAAATACAGTATATAGAACTTCAGCGCGGGTTTGGCGGATGGCTTTCAATGCCAGAAGCAGCTTTTACATTTAATGTTCCCGTTTTGTCAAACCTGAATCCCGATGATAATATGTTTTCCGTAACACCTATCAGTGAGTATAATGAAAATACAAAATTTACTCTTAATAAATCACCATCAGGAGCAACAGATGAGATTGAGATTTATTCTTTAAACTATGATAGTTTTCTTGCGGATATTCTTGTTCACTACATTGATAAGGCAAATACCAATGTTGTAAATGAAGAAAATCCACCCGCTCTTGTAACGGGAATAACTCAGGGAATAGATGAAGAAACAGGTGATGTAGTATGGAAGCTTAAATTAAGATGGCATTCGACTGAAAAAACCTTCTATATCGATGACGCATCTATTCTTGAACGCTCAATGTTTAGTCAGCAAAAAATATCATCTTCATTGCCAACTCTTGCAGCAGATAAACAAAAAATATCAGTGGGTGATATTATCAGCTATCAGTATGACACATTTAATAACAGAATAACATCCGTTGCACTTTTATATGATTTGGAAAATGACAAGGTTTCCTATTCTCAAAGCGGTTATGATGTTCTTTTGCGCTTTGAACTTGCAACAGTTAAAAGAGTGGACAGAGGTTATCTTGAAATTGAATCCAGTCATGGAATTGAACGTTGCTACCTTGGACCAACAAGGTTTATAGTTTATGATAAAAAATTTAAAACAGCGTATTCGGGAACAACAGCCGATTTGTCTGTTGGTGACAAGGTGGGAATATATTTTAAATGGACACAAAACTTAAGTACTGTAATATATAAAGAAAGGTAGGATATAAATGGTAAAAAAGATAATATCTGTTATTCTGTGCGTATTTATGCTTTCTTCTTACCTATGCTTTAATGTATCTGCAAAGGATAACACAGTTGTTGACCTGACAAATATAAATATAATATCTAAAACAGGTATGCCTGCTTCAACAGAAGCATATAAAACAGGTTCATACACAATGAAGTGGGGTGGGAGTGACATATACCGTGACATATCCCTTGACTTCACAGAAAAAGATTTGAGGGATGGATTTCTTGAAATGTGGGTATATTCAACTCACCCCACAAATATGGAAATATGCCTTTCTCTTATAAGTGAAAACCCTCTTACCGAGTGCATTGATTATTGGAAAACTCCGGTTAAAATTAATTGGGAAGGTTGGAAGCTTTTATCCTTTAAAACGGGAGATGATGGAGATTTTGAAAAAGTAAATTCTCCTTCCGGATTTAATGATATCAGCCAGATAAAGCTATGGGGTTCTTATGGCGGTAATACTCCCGTATACGGCACAAACCTTTATTTTGATAAAATAGTTTTTAATAAAGAAAAAAGTCAGGAGGCACACCAATCTCAAACTGAAGCGGAAAGAACCTTTGTAATTGCGGATTTTTCAAAGCCTTCAAATGTTGCTGCTTCGGGATTTCCATCATCAGAAGATATAACCCTTTCGGGAAGTTGCACTCTAAAATGGGCAAAGCCAAATCTTCACAGTGCCCCTAAGCTTACTCTGCCCATAACCGACTGGTCAGACTACGGATACATGGCAATAGATATGTATTCCGAAAAGGCTACAAACTCTACTTTTTCAGCTATAATATTTTCAGAAAACCCCGAAACAGATGGTGATGACTATTATAAGGCATCTATAAATATAAACTGGACAGGTTGGAAGAGATTAGAATTTGGTATGGGGAAATTTGATGGTGGCTTCACAATTGCTAAAACTCCTCTTGGATGGGATAAAATAACCGGATTTACCTGGTGGAATAATTTCAGTAATATAGATGTTGACCCCGAAACCGTTGTATATGTGGACAAAATCTGGCTTGGAGGAACCCCAAGCACTCTTGAATATGACGAAAATAAGGATTTTATTCTTGATTCAAGAACAGACATCAATTTTAAAGATGTTGCAGGCGATGTAAAATTAAATCATCCTGACAAATCACACCCGAGGCTTCTTCTTACAGATGATGATTTTGAAAGATTAAAAACACAGAAAGATACAGATGTTTTTCTAAAAAAAACATACACAAAAGTTTTAAATGAAGTGCAAAAGGCGCTTGAAGCAGAAGATTCAAAACGCATAAGTGATGGTGGTCATCTTCCCAGAACAGAAGCCTATATGCTTCCACCGCTTGCCCTTGCATATCGTCTTTCAGATGATGCTGAATTTAAATCACAAATAAAAGAAAGAATGCTTCGTGCTATGAATGTTGTTGCCAAATGGGGTAGCTGGGGTGCCTACAGCATGCTGGATATAGGGGATTTTGACACGGGATTTTCTCTGGCGTATGACTGGATGTATGATGAGTGGACAGAAGACGAAAAGCGGATGATGAGAAATGCAATGGTAAAAAACTCTTTTGTCTCTACTTTATCGCACCTGAGAGGCAGAAGCCATTTCGCAGCTGAGGAAAACAACTGGAATCAGGTAATAACCTCAGGTCTTGGCATGGCGGCTCTTGCGATGTGTGATGAACCCGGATATGAGGGGCTTTGTAATGAGGTTATAAACAGAACATTTGAAGTATTACCAAGAGCTCTTGATACTTTTGCACCGGATGGAGTATCTCTTGAAGGTCCAAACTATTGGTCTTATGCAAGCCAAAGATTTTTTAAATATGTTTATTGCCTTATAACCGCAGCAGGAAAAGATTATGGTTTGTCTGAATATCCCGGTATGTCAAACACAGGAAACTATATAACCGCCATGAACGGCCCTGTTGCCGCATTTAACTATGGTGACGGTGATATAAAACCTGTTTCCGACCCTTGTATGCACCTTATATCAAGAATATATAACAAACCTGAAATTTCAGCTTATAGAGTTCAAAGACTAACCAATGGCGGCGACTGGAAGGACTTTGTAATGTATGATGCAAACTATGTTTCCGAAGATTACCGTACTTCTCTTGAGTTGGATAGCTATATGAAAGGCACAGTAAGCCTTGTTTCAAGCAGAAGCTCTTGGTTTGATGACAGCTCAAGCTATCTTGCGTATAAAGGCGGTTACAATCAGGCAAGTCATGGCGATCTTGATATGGGTACATTTGTATTTGATTCAATGGGGGTTCGCTGGATAACCGATATGGGTGCGGAAGAATATTCCCTGGCAGGCTATTTTGATTTTCTACCCGGAGAGGGCAGATGGAAGTATTATCGCAAAAGAGCAGAGGGGCACAATACCCTTGTTATTAATCCTGATAATAAAGAAGATCAGAATCCTCTTGCAAAAGGAGAAATATATAAATTTCAAAAAACGGATTCTGCAAACTATGGTCTTATAAATCTTACCGAGGCTTATGATGATGCAGATGAGGTAATAAGAGGTATAGCATTTATAAATAATAAAAGTCAGGTAATAGTACAGGACGAAATTAAGGCATCTGAGCCATTGGAGGTTTATTCCTTCTTCCACACAAGTGCAAATATTGAATTAAGAGGAAGTAAAACAGCGATATTTAGTGTGAATGGAAAGAAAATGAGGGCAGACCTGATTTCAGCCTCCGGTAGTTTTGAGATTATGGATGCAAAACCACTTTCAACATCACCCGAAGCACCTCAGGGAGCCAATGCAAATTCATCCTTTAAAAAGCTGGCTGTTCATCTGAAAAATGCCAAAAATCCAAGTTTGACAGTTGTTTTAACACCCCTTCCGGGAGATAGCGAAGATATTGTTCTTCCTGAGCTTCTCCCTCTTGAAAGCTGGGATAAATATCTTGAAAAGAGCGTCAGCATAAATTCTCTGTCTATAGATGGAATCCCTCTTGAAGGATTTAATAAGAACAGCCTTAACTACAATATTTCAACAGGTGAAATTGGCACAATATCTGCCACAGCAGATGATAATATTTCACTAAAAATAAATCAGGCAGAAAGTAAAAATGACATTGCAACAGTTGTTGCAACCAATAATAAAACAAATTCTTCGGTCGCATATTCCGTAAGCTTTAATGAAAAAACAATTGGTGTATCTGCGTCAAATGTTATAAAGTATGAGGTGAAATCGGTTAAGGCAAGTTCAGTTCCTGAACCCCAAAACCCTCCCGAAAGCACAATTGATGGTGACTTAAATACCAGATGGAGTTCTGAGGGAGAGCAATGGATAGAGTGGGACCTTGGCGAAAACAAGGAGCTTGACAAGGTAATGCTTGCATTTATGAGCGGTAATATACGCTCTCAATTTATGAAGCTTGAAGTATCTGAGGATGGAGTGGATTATAAAGCTGTGTTTGAAGGTCAGGCAAGCGGTGAAACTCTTGACTTGGAAACTTTCACTTTCCCTAAAACCATTGGACGATATATTCGTTTCACAGGAAAAGGCACCACCGCAGGCACATGGAATTCTATAACAGAATTTGTGGTGCCTGTTGCAAATAAAAACTTTTCTGATATGAATGGTCACTGGGCTCAGGACTATGTTTCATACATGTCAGGTATCGGTCTTGTAAACGGTGTTTCGGAAACAGAGTACGCTCCCGATAAAGCTGTGAGCATTGCAGAGTTTATAACAATGATGCTTCGCATAGGAGGCATATCCCCTGCACAGTATAGAGGCGAAATCAAAGATGTTCACACTAATGATTGGTTTAGCAATAATATTCAGGCTGCAATAGATGCAGATATTCTCCCTGACTATATGCTTTTAGAAAATTCCATAAGACCAAATGAGGAAATAACACGCGAAGAAATGTGTGCCATTGCGGTTAAGCTTTATGAAACACTTACAAACCTTAAAATAAAAACCTATGGTCTTTCAAAATATGAAGATAAAGAGGAAATAACAGAAGAATATAAGGATTCTATAGACAAAGCAATTACACTAAGACTCATAAAAGGAACAGATGAAACACATATTTCACCAAAGGCTCCAACAACAAGGGCACAAGCAACTGTAATAATGAAGAGGTTAATAATTATAACCGCATAAAACAAGGAGGATATAAATAATGAAAAGAATAACAAAAATTATTTGTGTGTTAGTAGCTGCGATTATACTGATTTCCGCGTTTTCAGGATGTACAAAAAAAGAAGTTCTCACAGGTGACACTTATACATATTGGACCATGCTCGATGAAAATATGGCACAAACTATGCAGTCCGCAAGTGAACATCCGTTTTATCAAGCAGTATCTGAAGCAACAGGTATAGATGTTGAATTTATGCACCCAGCGAGAGGTATAACAAATTATGAGGCATTCCAGGTTCTTCTTGCCTCAAATGAAATTCCCGATATGATTGAATACCCATGGGGTGGCACAGGTTATGCAGGAGGACCCGATCAGGCAATAGATGATGGTGTAATTATTTCACTTAATTCTTATCTTAAAGAATATGCTCCCAATTATTATAATTATATGGAGGGGGAAAAAGCAAAAGAAACGGACTATATTTACAAAAAATCAGCTATTTCTGATAAAGGAAATTATTATGGTTTCAGATGTCTTAATATAGGTTCTTATGGTTGTTTTGATGGTCTTTATATCCGTAATGATCTTCTGAAAAAATGGGGACTTAGTATTCCTGAAACAATTGACGATTGGGAAAATGTATTTAAAACAGCTAAAGATAATGGAATTAAATACCCCCTTACCGGTAAATCAAATCTTTTCAACATTTTGGGAAGCAAGGATTTGTTTAACACCGCATGGGGTGTTGGTATGGCATTCTATTTAGAAGGGAATAAAGTTCAGTTTGGACCATATCAAAAAGAATATAAAGACTATGTTGTAAAAATGGCTGATTGGATGAAAAAAGGTTATATTGACCCCGACTATGTAACAAACGATAGCAATGTGGTTGATTCATACATAATAAATGACACATCAATAGCAAGCCTTGGTTATATTGGTAGTGACCTTGGCAGAATGCTTCCTGCATTTAAAGAGCGCAATCCTGATGCAGAGATTGTTGCTTGTCCTATGCCGGTAATGAAAAAAGGAGATATACCGAAATTTCAGGTTTTAGTTGCTTCTGCAACAGATAAAACAGTTGCTATTTCTAAAAATTGCGGTGTTGAAAATGAGCAGCGTTATAAAGAAGCAATTAAATGGTGTGACTATATCTATGATGATGAATCAATGATATTGAAAATTTTTGGTATAGAAGGAGACACCTACACTGTAGAAAAATACGAAGATGGTTCCGAACACTACATATATACTGATAAAGTTGTAAAAGATTTTGAATCAGTTGGTGCGACAAACATAACAGGTGGTATCTATCATTATACTATACCTTCAAATCATCCAGGTTTCTCAGAACATAATGATTACTACGAAGGCTATTATACCTATCAGGAACAGAAAGATGCCCTTAAGAAATGGAATGAACATATTGATGAGGCGCGTAAATATGTCCTTCCATCGCTTTCCTACACAAGTGATGAAGCTTCTGAAATTGCTAACATCAAAGCAAAAGACAACAGCTCATTTTCTGCAACTGTTTCCAATATCATTCTTGGAAAAGAAAGCATAGATGCATTTGATGGCGCAGTGAAAAAATTAAGAGAATCAGGATATGACAAATATCTTAAAATACAGCAGAATGCTTATGATAGATATATGGCAAAATAGTAAAATGACTTTTTTCCTTGATGTAAATCTTGATGTTTTGTGAGGAGATGAAGTTATGAATAGAAAATATTTATGTAATCCTGTTGCAGATGTAAACGCAGTCGTAAAAGGTGAGAACTATAGATTTACAGTTCTCACCGACAGACTTATAAGAATAGAGTATGCCGGTGATGGTGTTTTTGAAGATAGGGCAACCCAGAGTGTTGTAAATAGATTTTTTTCCGTTCCTAAGTATTCTGTAGTTAAAAAAGAAGGAACTATAAAAATTGAAACCAAGTGTATCCGTCTTACATACAGAGGTGGAGAATTTTCGCGTAACAGCTTAACTGTGTGCTTTTGTGGAATATTAGGTAAAATAAGAAGTAATGGATGGTTTTTTGGTGATAAGACAAATGCTCTTCCGGGCACATACAGAACCCTTGATGAAGTGAGTGGAGAAATAGAAATCCCTCCTGGCATTATGTCTCAAAAATCATTTGCAATTATGGACGATTCAAAATCACTTATACAAACAGAGGATGGGTGGATTGAGGTTAGGGATGAATCAAAGATAGATATGTATATTTTTGCATATCCCAATGAATATAAAGAGTGTTTGAAGGCCTTTTATAATCTTACTGGAAAAACTCCGCTTCTTCCACGATTTGCTATGGGAAATTGGTGGAGCCGATATCACGAATATTCTGATACAGAATATATAAATCTGATTGAAAAATTCAAATCCGAAAAAATTCCATTGTCTGTTGCTGTTATTGATATGGATTGGCACAAGGTTAATATTGACTCCAAATATGGTTCCGGATGGACAGGATTTAGTTGGAACACAGAACTGTTCAAAGAACCAAAGTCATTTTTGAAATATCTCCATAAAAATGATATGAAAGTATCTCTTAATCTCCATCCTGCCGAGGGTATCTCCGCACATGAAGATTGTTATAAAGATATAGCTAAGGCTTTGGGAACTGATTATGAAAATGAAGAAAATGTTGCTTTTGATATAGCAGAAAAGGATTTTGTTGAATTATATTTTAATAAGGTTCTAAAGCCTCTTGAAGATGATGGGGTAGACTTTTGGTGGATGGATTGGCAACAAGGAAATACAAGTAAAATGAAAGGTCTTGATCCACTTTGGATGTTAAATCATTTTCATTATCACAATAATTGTAAAAACAATAATCGCGGAATACTTTTTTCACGATATTCCGGATTTGGTTCTCATCGCTACCCGGTTGGTTTTTCGGGTGACACCATAATAAACTGGGAAAGTCTTGATTTTCAACCTTATTTCACATTATGTGCATCAAATGTGGGCTACGGATGGTGGAGCCATGATATTGGAGGTCACATGATGGGTTATCATGATGATGAGCTTATGAACCGATGGACACAGCTTGGTGTGTTTTCTCCAATTCTAAGATTGCATTGCAATAAAAAAACCTTCATTTATCGTGAACCTTGGAAATATAATCATGAAACATATATGAGCATGAAAAAATTTCTTCGTTTGCGCCACGAGATGATACCTTATCTTTACACTATGAATTACAGGGCGCATGCAGACGATATTCCTCTTGTTACCCCAATGTATTTTGATTATCCTGACACCCGTGAAGCATATGAAATAAAAAACGAATATATGTTTGGTTCAGAACTTTTAGTGTGTCCAATTACTCAGAAGAGTGATGAGGTTACAAAAATGGGTAACTCAACCGTATATCTGCCTGATGGAATATGGTTTGATTTTTTTAACAAATACAAATATATCGGTAACAGACTTGTTAAAATGTATAGAAAGTATGATGAAATGCCTGTGCTTGCAAAAGCTGGGGCAATTATTCCAACTTGTGAAATAAAGGATAATTCCGTCAATAATCCCGAAGAAATCATACTCAATATATTCCCGGGTGCCAATAATACCTTTATACTTTATGAAGACGATGGTCAAACACAAAATTATGAGAATGGCAAATATGTGAAAACTAAAATCACATTAGATTGGGATAATAAAAATATTACCATTTCAAAACCTGAGGGTGATTTATCTTTTATTCCCAAAAACAGATATTACAAGGTTATTCTTAACTGTGTTAATAATGTGAGAATATCGGCAAATACAGAGTATAAAAAGTCATATAAAAATGGTGCCATAGAGATTAAGGTGAAGTCTGATAATGAAATTGTAATTAATTTCTCCAAAAATATTAAGATATCCGAAAATAATTATGTTCAAAAAGCATACGATATTCTGGATAAAGCACAATTAATGAATGAGACCAAAGAGAAAATTTATAATAATCTGAAACAAAAGAAGGTACTTAGTGTGGTATCAGATATCTGTGCGTTGGATATTGATGAAAATCTTAGAAATGCACTGATTGAGATTTTAATATGATAAGAGTAAAAAAACAGTAATAGTAGAATTCATCTGTAAACCTGGATATATATAATTATGTTTTTTGATTTCTAACTTGATATGATTTGAATTTGAAAATGCTACAATGTTCACAAAAGGAGATAAATATATGAAAAGGTACGAGGATTTAAATTATATCAGCTTCAATAGAGAAGTGCAAAGAGCATACTACATCCCCAAGAGTGGATGTACAATGCTTAATGGTATATGGGATTTTAAGTTTTATAATGCGGATTTTGAAGAAGATTATTTGGATAAAGAATGGAACAAAATAGATGTTCCGTCGTGTTGGCAGGTTCGTGGTTATGAAAATCCCAACTATGCAAATGTTGCATATCCATTCCCTTACGATCCACCATTTATTCCTGATAAAAATCCTATGGGAGTTTACAGAAGAATTTTTAAGGTTGATGATGTAAACAGGAAAATATATGTTGTGTTTGAGGGAGTCTCAAGTTGTGTTGAACTTTATATTAACGACGAGTATGTGGGATATTCTCAGGGCAGTCATCTGCAGGCGGAATTTGACATAACAGACTTTGTTAAAAATGGAGAAAATACTATTGTTGCAAAGGTGCGTAAGTGGTGCTCAGGCAGCTATTTGGAAGATCAGGATTTTTTTAGGTTTAATGGGATATTTAGAGATGTGTATCTTTTATCTAGACCAAAGGGACACATAAAAGACATAAGTATTACAACATATGACAATGTGATAGCTGTTTCTTTTGATGGTAAAGCAGACATAACTCTTTACGACCAAGAAAAGGCAGTGGTTTCCAAATGCTATTCTGAGAATACAGCAAATTTTGTAGTTGATAATCCTATAAAATGGAATGCAGAAAAACCATATCTCTATGAACTTGTATTTGAATATAGTGATGAAGTTATTTCTCAAAAAGTAGGATTTGTAAATTATGAAATTGGTAAAGAATATGAGTTATTGGTAAATGGGATTGAAGTGAAATTAAAAGGTGTAAATCATCATGATACTCATCCACAAAATGGCTGGTGTATGACAGATGATGAAATAAGAGAAGACCTGATTTTAATGAAAAAATTAAATATTAACACAATAAGGACCTCTCATTATCCGCCTACGCCAAAATTTCTTGATATGTGTGATGAGCTTGGATTTTATGTTATGCTTGAGACCGATCTTGAAACTCACGGAGCTGTAAATAGAGAAGCGGGTGGATGTGGTTATGATTGCATGAACAATTCTGATTGGCTTTGTTCTAACCAGAATTGGAAGCATGTTTTTGTTGAGCGTATGGAAAGAGCATATCAAAGAGACAAAAACCATGTTTCTATATTCTCATGGTCAACGGGAAATGAAAGTGGACACGGAGAAAATCATGTTGCTATGATAGACTACATAAGGGCGAACGATAAAAAACGTCTTGTGCATTGCGAAGATGCTTGTCGCGAAGCAGAAATGTCAGATTTTTATGGCACCGATACCTCCCATTATGCTGATAGGTCTGATATTTATTCCAAGATGTATGAAAGTATTGATGAAATAAAAGAAAAGGCAGAAAACCATAATTTTAAACATCCTTATTTTTTGTGTGAATATTCTCATGCAATGGGCAATGGTCCCGGTGATGTATGTGACTATTGGAATTTAATATATAAATATAAAAAGCTAATCGGAGGTTGTGTTTGGGAATGGGCAGACCATACTGTTGTTGTAGATGGTGTGCCTAAATATGGTGGAGATTTTGAAGGCGAACTCACAAGCGACGAAAATTTTTGTGCCGATGGTCTGGTATTTTATGATAGAAGTTTAAAAGCCGGTTCATTAGAGGTTAAGTATGCTTATCAGTGTATGGATTGTTTGCTTGTCAATGATGAAATAGAGATTTTTAATGGTTTTGATTTTACCAATTTATCAGATTATAAGTTTAAATATGTAATAAAGGTAGATGGTCATCTTAGAGAAGAAAAAGAATTAGTTTTAGATATAGAGCCAAAAAATACAAGAAGAATAAAAATTTCAATTCCCGAAAAATGCAGACTTGGGGCTTATGCAAATTGTTATCTTTATGACAAAGCTGGTTATTGTGTGGCACACAAGCAGTTGAAACTACCCGTTGAAGTTGAAGAATATAATAAAAAACATGTTCCTGCTGAGGTAACAGAAACAAAAAATTTTATTACTTTTTGCGGAGATGGATTCAAATACACTTTTTCAAAAGATCTTGGAACATTCGTAAGTCTTATTAAATATGGCGAAGAGCAGCTAAAGGCTCCAATCAGAATTACTTCAATGCGTGCACCGATTGACAACGAAAGAAGGATAAAGCAAGCGTGGTTTTGGTGTAATACATGGCAGGGGGAAAATTTAGACAGACAGTTTGATAAAGTATATGACTGTACTTTATGCGGAACAGAGGTTACAGTAAATGGAAGTCTTGCAGGAGTTTCGAGAACGCCTTTTTTTAGATACAC